>JAFPYQ010000007.1 GCA_017394475.1 Oscillospiraceae bacterium
TCCTACAGGATACCCAATCTGCTGCTTTTGCTTTCCACCATGTTCTACCAGGCATGGCAGATGTCCGCCATAGAGGAGCGCAACAGCAAGGAGCTGGGAAAGTTCTATGAGAATGTGTTCAAGGCATATTCCTCCATACTTTTTATCGGCGCAGCAGGGCTGATACTCTTTGTCAGGGTGTTTACGGGGATGCTGACACCTCCGCCCGAGTCCGGCAAGGAATTCTACCTTGCATACCTCTATACGCCGATACTGGTCATTTCTATGGTGTTCCAGTGCTTCTGCCAGTTCCTTTCATCGGTGTATACCACCAAGAAAAAATCGATGAATTCACTGTGGACAGCCCTTGTGGCGGCAGTGACGAACTTTATCCTCAATTTCCTGCTGATACCCAGGATAGGAGTATACGGCGCAGCCATAGCCACTGCAGCATCCTATTTTGCCTGCTATGTGGTGAGGATGATCGATGTCCGCAAGCTGGTATTTTTCAAGGTCAGCCACCAGCGGCTCTTCTGGAACTCGCTGCTGCTGATCATCATGAGCATCATAGCCATAAAGGAGCCGAAACTGTGCTATCTGTGGCAGTCGCTCCTGTTCATACTCGTACTGCTGTATAACTTCAATGCCCTGTACGGGACGATAAAGCGCATATTGCCGAAAACGGCATCAAAACAGAACCTTGGCAATAAGATAGTCAAACGATGAGATCACCTATCACGAAAGGAGCAGAATATGATCCAGACCAATATCTACGAAGCTACACAGGCCCACAGCATCACAGCGCAGATGGGGCAGTACAGCGTCCTTGAATACCAGAAGGACCTGTCGGTATCTGCAGACCATGCACAGACCGCATTCTTTATGTCGCAGATGGGCGTGCATAAAAGGCAGGTAGTGGTGAACCTGAACAACTCCGGCACTATAGTACAGGCAGGCGCTATGCAGTGGATGGCAGGAAATATCGAGGCTGTCACCAATATAAAGGGTGCAGGCGATGCGATCAAGAAGCTCATGAGTGCAAAGGTGACAGGTGAAACGGTAGTCAAGCCCAGATACAGAGGAACAGGCACACTCGTGCTCGAACCCACCTACAAGCATATAATCCTCACCGATCTTTCCGCATGGGGCGGCGCTATGGTCATAGAGGACGGACTTTTCCTTGCATGTGATGAGTCCATCGATCTTTCGGTAGTGGCAAGGACAAATCTTTCATCCGCAATGCTGGGCGGTGAGGGACTTTTCAACACCTGCATGAAGGGCAGCGGCGTCGCAGTCCTCGAGAGCCCGTTCCCCGCAGATGAGCTGATAGTGGTGGATCTTGAAAATGATGTTATAAAGATAGACGGCAACTTTGCTATATGCTGGTCGCCTACTCTCCAGTTCACAGTGGAAAAGACCACCAAGACACTTGTGGGCTCTGCTGCCAGCGGTGAGGGATTCGTAAACGTATACAGGGGCACAGGCCGTGTGCTCATGGCTCCTGTGGGCTGATAAAGAAAACAGAAACGAAGGGTAGAACAATGAAAGTTATATTTTTACAGGATGTAAAGGGCAGCGCCAAAAAGGGCGATGTAAAGGAAGTTGCAGACGGATATGCACGCAATTTCCTGCTTGCAAAGGGTCTTGCGGTAGAAGCTAACGCTAAGAATATGTCAGACCTTGCAGGCAAGAAGGCAAGCGAACAGCACAAGGCAGACCTTGCAAAGCAGGCGGCACTGGATGCAGCAGCAAAGCTCAAGGGCGCAGAGGTCATAATAAAGGCAAAGGCAGGCAAGGAAGGCAAGCTCTTCGGCTCTGTCACTGCGGGCAACGTGGCTGATGCGATATCATCACAGCTTGGTATCGAGTGTGAGAAGAAGAAGGTGGCTCTTGAGAGCGAGATAAAGGCCTTCGGCACATTCTCCGCCACTGTCAAGTTCATGCAGGGCATCAGTCAGAAAGTGACTGTCCATGTCCGCGAGGAAGAATAAGTTAAAAAAAGCCATAGCATCCGATGCTGTGGCTTTTGACAAAATAAGAAGGGAAGAACGCTATGGGGAAAAATACAGGCATCGCATCAATAGGGCTTTCACTGGCAGCCATCTGTATATCATTCATCGCACTTATTACGTCTTTTATGCGCGGCGGCAGCACAAACGAGGTCATCACGGTGCATCAGGAGGAGCCGACTGTATCTGATATCCAGTATGTGCTGTATCTCGGGACGAATGACAAGGACACCAATGAGCCCGTGTTCGCTCCCGATGAGGCGAAGGCAAAGGCGGAGGAGATACTCCTCGGTCATTTCGGCGGCTATACCATACAGGATGCAAACGGCGGCTGGGTGGACGGAGAAAAGGTATACCGTGAATATACCCTTGTGATATACCTGAGCGATACTGATATCGAACAGGTCCATGCCGCGGCAGATGAGATGATAGAGGCATTTCATCAGAGTTCCGTGCTTATCCAGGAAAACGAGACCAGGACGGATTTCTATTCCGGAAATGACTGATGAGCGTGCATTGACGGAAAAATTTACAAAAAAACACTTGACAAACTTTTTTTGATATGTTATACTCTTGTTTATTCAAATGCTATGACGGAAAGACGATCACTCATAAGCTGCTTACAGAGAGCCTGCGGCGGTGGAAAGCGGGCAGAGCGGAGTTTTCAATACATTCTATCAGCAGGTGCGGTGAAAGCCGATGTCAGGACATCGGTGCGATTAGCCGTTCCCGTAGGTCTGCGTCAAAGGCGGAAGTTGTTTCTTTATGCACAACTTCGTGAGGCTGTATGTGTGAGCATACGGTAAAACGGGGTGGGAACACGGTGAATCATCGTCCCCGACAATGCGTTACTGCGCGTTGTCGGGGCTTTTTGCATCTGTGCTCCACAAAAAACATAAAAGGAGAGTGATGGCGATGACGGTAAGGATAGCAGATGAGCGTGACCTTGAAAGGGTCAACGAGCTTCGCAGGCAGGTAAACGACCTTCATGTCGAAGGCAGACCCGATGTTTTCAAGCCGGGGTTCAATGAGGAACTGAAAAGCTATGTCTATACAGTCTACAACGACCCGTGCAAGGACATTGCGGTAGCTGAAAAAGACGGCGTTATCTGCGGTTATGCCGTGCTCAACCGTTTCACCAAGCCCGAAACTCCCTTTATGTATGAGCGCAGCTATGTGGATGTGGACGAATTCGGCGTTGACAAGGCTTTCCGCAGACAGGGCATAGGCAGGGCACTTATGGAGTATATCCGCACCTATGCAAAGGACAACGGCTTTGACA
>JAFPYQ010000060.1 GCA_017394475.1 Oscillospiraceae bacterium
ATGATAAGGTATTTTATTGGCAGCGGAACTGCCTGCATACCACCATCTGCTTCAAAAGCACCGCCGATGCTCATGCTGATATATCCCTGCACCCATCCGAACACGAACAGTCCTATGGTGGAGGGAACGAGCAGCTTTGTTGTGCGGCTTTTTCTGAATTCTTCAGCAGTATGGCTGTCAAGATAGTACCGTGAGCACATGCCTGCTATCAGGAAAAGCAGCAGCATGAACCACGGATAGATAAGGTACATGACTGCATCCCAGGGCTGTTCAGGATAGAATGAGCCTGTACCGAGGCTTATGATATCGGTATACATCATGAATACATGATATATGAGTACAAGAATGATACAGAGGGAGCGGATGTTGTCAATGTAGTGCTTTCTCATACAATTACCACCTTTGCGCTTGTTTTTAACAATTATAGCACAACGCGGATAGATTGTCTATACAGCGAATCTGACATTTTCCGTGAAAAATGTTATATTTCATTGCATTTTGCCGTTGCCGGTGCACAGGGCTTGATCAGAGGTGCTTATTTCCTGAGATATTCCTTGTCTATGTCCGTATCATCGCTTATATACCGCTCCATGACCATGTGAAGATCGTACTTTTCCCTGAGGGCTGAAAGGCGTGCCATCATGGGGCTTGCATGATGGGTATCAATTGCCGCCTGGTCTTCCCATGCATCTATCAGCAGGACAGTCTCGCAGTCCTTTATGGGGATGAAATACTCATAACGGAGATTGCCCTTTTCCGCCCTTATGGCATCGGCTATGCCGCTGCTTTCCATTTCCTCGGCAAAACGCCTTGCGCTGCCGTTTTGTCCTTTATAGTACAGATTTACGGTTATCATGGCTGTTTTCCGTCCTTTTTGATCCTGAGAGTTCTGAGGTGATCCTTCTGTTCGTCGGTGATGCGGTAGCTTTCCACCGCCTTCTGTATGGTCTTGTTGTGAGCCCGCTCATCTATGCGCCGTTCCTCTATGAAGGGCAGTATGGCATCATACTGTCTGGCAAGGGCGGTGGCAAAATACCAGGCGATCATCATGTTGATGTAGTATTCATCGGAATGGATATCCGCTACGGCTTGTGGATAGGATATATCGAAATCCTCATCAAGAAAGTGCTCCATCAGCATGCCTATGGCAAAACGGACAGTGTAGACCTTGTCGGATGAGAGCCACTTCTTTATCTGAACGAGCAGTTCGGGTCTGTGCTTTTTGAACACCTTCGGGGACATCTGATCGCAGGTGGCCCAGTTATCCACATAGGGGAGAAAGCGGCAGACCTCATCCATACAGCATTCATAGTCCTTTATGCCGGAGATGATAAAGGCATGGAGCTGGTTCTCGTCAAAATATGTATGGGGGACATGGGAAAGAAATTCCCCGATGTCATCCCTTTTTTGCAGTTCCTTTGCGTATTTCCTGAGTTCGGGAGTGCGCACGCCGATGAATCTGTCCGCATTCAGCGTGGGGCAGAGCCTGCTCTGGAATTCTCCGAACTTTTTGTCCTGCATGGTGTATAGTCTTTCGATGATTTCGTCCGTGAGCATACTGCCCCTCCTGTTAAGTGTATCAGAGCGCCCCGAGAGCGTGCTTTGCTGCTATCATGCCGAAGGTGTAGCAGCGGCCGAGGGAAAGTCCTGTCTGATGGAAAGGATAATCAGCGCCGCCGTAGAACCTTCCGCCCACATTGCCCGCACAGTAGAGCCCCTCTACAGGCTTGCCGCAGGCATCCAGAGCTTGTGCGGATTCATTTGTGCATATACCCGATACCGATGCAGATACTCTTATATGCTTTCTTGCACCCCAGAAGGGAGCCTTCACGATCTTGTGCATATACTTAGCGGGCTTGCCGAAATCGGTATCGCAGCCCTTTTCGCACAGCTCGTTGTATCGGTCTATGGATGCCTTCATTTTGTCATAAGGGATGTCCAGTTCCTTTGCCAGCTCCTCCAGGGTATCGCAGCGGTGCAGGTCTATCAGGTTCTTGAACACTCCCTGGGGGTTTTCCACGGCTCCGGGGATGAATTTCTCCATTACAAAGGGCGGAACAGGCCCGTCTACAAAGGAATCCGTCTCCCAGTTCATATAGTCGCTGTCGTAGATAGTGCAGTACCAGCCCTTTGAGCCGTTCTCCCTGTGTTCCTCATCCAGCATGGAGCCCTTGTATGCGGGCTGGTCGCGCAGAATATTGCCCATATACACAAATCCTGTGTATTCGTTTGTGAAGCGCTCTCCGTCCATGTTGAGGTAGAGGAATGGCTCTTCAAACATCAGCGCGGAATCAAAATCGTGCATCATCTTTGTATGGCCTGTATTCTCCATCACGGCGCCTGCACTCATGGCAAGGAGATGGCCGTCGCCTGTCTTTCCGAACTGCTTTTTGTCAAAATCCGCGATATCCGGGCACCAGCGCTTTACCATAGC
>JAFPYQ010000061.1 GCA_017394475.1 Oscillospiraceae bacterium
AGTAATAGTTAGCAGAGGCAATGCCGTAGCTTACATAGGGCAGGAACATTCCGAGGAAATAGAAGAACAGACCGCCCAGCACGATGAACTGGGGAATGCCCCAAAGCTTGGGCTTGGTCACATTATAGATAAAGGTATCAATGATGCCCTTTGTGGTGAAGGGCTGGGTCGGCAGCTCGGGAACAGGAGCTTGATACTGCTGCTGATACTGCTGCTGATAGGGCTGCTGATAACCCTGCTGGGGCTGCTGATAGCCCTGCTGGGGCTGCTGATAGCCCTGCTGGGGCTGCTGATAAGCCTGCTGGGGCTGCTGGGGTGCTGCCTGCTGTCCAAGAGACTGGCCGCAGGAGGTGCAGAAAGCTGTTCCGTCGGGGAGAGATGCTCCGCATTTAGGACAAAACATGGTAATTCCACCTTTCATCATATAGATATTTTCCTTGTCAAAACGTTACAAGCGTTTGTATAAATTATTATAGCATTATTTTCCAGTAAAAACAAGATACAGAAAACATTTTCGGCACAATATACAATTAAAGACTGACTTTTGAACCTTAATTCAGCAAGTTAATGTGATGATATGCTGACATTCCCGCAGCACAGGCAAAAAAGCGGCACAGTCCGCATATCGTGCCGGGACTGTGCCGTTTCAGCTCTGTTATCAGATCGTAAGTGTAAGGTTGTTGAGGCCGAGGGTGTTGACATAGTTCACCTTTTTGACCATGCCCATTACCATTCTGATGCCGATGTGATCCTCGCGGCCCTCGTCCTCCTTATGGATCTCGAAGTACTTCACGGGGTCGAAGTGGACGCAGTTATCGCGGATGCGGATAACGGGGCCGTCCTCCTTTATAAGGATCCTGATGTCGATATAATGCTCGTCGTCGTCCTTATGGAAGCTGTGCTGGATAGTATTGTTGGCCATTTCCTCCACGCAGAGGGCGATCATCCTGCTTAGACGCTCCTCAAGCCCCCGGGAGGAGCAGAACCTTGCGGCCGCCTCTGATGTTCTTGAAACATCCTCGGGGTCGGTTATGGAGCGCTCGAAGCAGTCCTCGTCGGGAATGCCGAAGTCGTCGGGTATCAGCGAGAAATTCTCTGCGGTAAAGGACACCCGTTTGTTCTCGCGGAACACGAACACCGCAATAAAGGCAAGGGTGAGCAGCTCTCCGCTGAGGAAGCCCAGCCAAGCGCCGTTTATTCGCAGGAATCGGCTTAGGATGAATGCCGAAAGGGTAGGCAGGACGAAATTCTGAAGCACGGAGATGACCTGCGTCAGCTTGATGCGGTCGATGCCTTGATAGTAGTTCTTGAAGCAGGTGTTGAAGGCGCAGGGCACCAGTGACAGCACGAACAGCCGCATACCGTTGACGGCCAGATGCTCGGCGGCACGGTTCTCAAGGAAGAGCCCCACCAGCGGGCGTGCGGCGATCAGCACCACCGCCGTGACGACCCCGCATATCAGCGCGGAGAAATATATCATTGTCTTTACGACGGTGCGCAGGGCATTCTTGTCGTAGTCGCTGTAGAAGATAGAGGACAGCATCAGTGTTACCGAGGCGATGCCCGAGCTGAAGGAATAGCAGATATTGCCTGCCGACTGTATGACCGAATAGGCCGCAACGGCAAGTATTCCGCCGACGTTCAGGAGTATCTTGTTAAGCAGGAAGGTGAGCAGCACAAGGCTTAGCTGGTTCACCAGCGTAGGCACGCCCGCCAGCACCAGCTGCTTGATGACCGCCCGCTTTATCAGCTTCGGACGGAAGCGGAAAACGCACTTTTTCTTGAAGAAGTAAGCCAGTCCCAAAAGGAAGGCGATATAGTAGCTAAGCGACGAGGCCAGCCCCATGCCGAGGGTGCCGCCGTGGAAGGCCAGCACGTTCAGCAGGTCGAAGATGATATCTCCCACCGTCATCATCGCAACGGCCACCACCAGCCTTATCCTGTTTCCCGAAAGCTGCATATAGGGCACCATGACCTGTGCGCCCATAAAGGCGGGGGCGCCGATTATAAAGCCCCGGAGATAGTCCTTCGTAAGCTCGAAAACAAGATTGTGCGGGCCGGGACGTCCCGCGCCCAGCAGGGTGCATATGGGCCCTGTGAATATCAGTATAAGCGCAACGCCGATGCCCGAGATAAGCACCGCCAGCATGACCGAGGTCGAAAATGCTGCGTTGGTGCCCTTACGGTCGCCGACTCCCATGCTCTTGCCGCAGACCACTTGAACGCCCGCCGAGATAAGGTTGCCGAAGGCGGCGAACACCAGCAGCACCGGCGCAGCCAGCCCGTAGGCGGTCATAGCCTCGACACCGAGAAAGCGCCCGATCATTATGCTGTCAATAAGCATACACACCATTACCGTCATGGACGACAATATCTGTGTCAGCAGCATTTGTCTGAAAAGCTTCTTTATCATCAAATAAAAACTCCCGAGAAGTAATAGTACACGAAAGCAGTACCACCTTATTATAATACAAAGGATTTGGAATGTCAAGGGGAGCGCCGCCGCGGCGGCGCGCCATGCCGTCGCACCCGACATTGATCGGCAGGATAGATTTGTTTTGCTCCGGATCGTACAATGGTTCAAGCTTAAGTATTTACAGATCACAGCTTGCCTGTTATTGTTTTACACCAAAGGCTGTGTATTGCAAAACCGGACAGAATGTGATATAATCTGAACGGGGGTGGGAAAATGCGGCTTGACAGATTTATCGCCTCGCAGCGGGGAGAGCTTTCCCGCAGCGATGTAAAGGAGCTTTGCCGAAGAGGACAGGTGACCGTCAACGGTGCGGCCGTCAAGCGCTCCGATGTGGAGATAGACGAAAACCGGGACGAGATATGCGTCCGCGGCGAGGCGGTCGGCTACCGGGAGCATATTTACATAATGCTCAATAAGCCGCAGGGGGTGGTCTGTGCCACCCGGGACGGCCTTTCAAAGACGGTGCTGGAGCTTATCCCGCCGGAGCTTCGGCGGCGTGGGCTTTTCCCGGCCGGCCGCCTTGACAAGGACACCGAGGGCTTTGTGCTTATCACCGACGACGGAGCCCTCGCTCACAAAATGCTTTCGCCCAAAAGCCATGTGCCGAAGACCTATCTTGTGCGGACGGCCTATCCCGTGGCGGAGGAGCTTGTTCCGGCCTTTGCACAGGGGCTGACTATCGACGGAGGGGAGACCTGTCTGCCGGCGGAGCTTATCCTCACCGATGACCCCTTTCAGTGCAGGCTTGTGATACATGAGGGGAAGTATCATCAGGTCAAGAGGATGTTCGAGGCCTGCGGCAACAGAGTGACATCACTTAAACGTATAAGTATCGGCAGACTCGCGCTTGACGAAAATCTGCCTCTCGGGGGCTGCTTGGAGATATTGCACAAAGATGTTGAAAAACTTTTGTCATGTTAGAAATTCGATTACCATATTTTACCAGCGTTTGGCGTTTTTTCGTCAATATTTATAAAGAGTTGTAATAAAGTTTAGTTAAAAAAACTCTTGTGTTCATGTGAAAAATTTGCTATTATAGTATTGTCAGCTAATCTTAGAAAATTAGTAATACTTAAATTAGGAGGTTCTTATAAACATGGCAAGTGTATCATTAAGGGAGATTTATAAGAAGTATGCAGGCGGTGTTATCGCAGTATCCGATTTCAATATCGAGATCAAGGACAAGGAGTTCATCATCCTGGTAGGTCCTTCCGGCTGCGGTAAGTCCACAACACTCAGAATGATCGCGGGTCTTGAGGAGATCAGCGAGGGCGAGCTTTACATCGGCGATAAGCTTGTAAACGACATCGCTCCTAAGGACAGAGATATCGCAATGGTTTTCCAGAACTACGCTCTGTATCCCCATATGACAGTATTTGAGAATATGGCGTTCGGTCTGAAGCTCCGCAAGGTGCCCAAGGACGAGATCAGCCGCAAGGTTGAAGAAGCTGCAAGGATCCTCGACATCTCTCACCTGCTCTCCAGAAAGCCCAAGGCTCTTTCCGGTGGTCAGAGACAGCGTGTTGCTCTCGGTCGTGCTATCGTTCGTGAGCCCCAGGTATTCCTTCTCGACGAGCCTCTTTCCAACCTCGATGCAAAGCTCCGTGCACAGATGAGAACCGAGATCTCCAAGCTCCATCAGAAACTCGGTACTACATTCATCTACGTTACACATGACCAGACAGAGGCTATGACAATGGGTGACCGTATCGTTGTTATGAAGGACGGTTTCGTTCAGCAGGTAGATACTCCCCAGAACCTCTACACCAGCCCTGTTAACCAGTTCGTTGCAGGATTCATGGGTTCACCTCAGATGAACTTCGTTGATGCTTACCTCAGAAAGATCGACGGCAAGTACACCGTAGAGTTCGGCTCTGAGGACACCAAGACCACAAGAGGCGTCAAGTACTACGTTGAGATCCCCGAGTCCAAGATCACAGACAATGAGCTCACACTCGCTGAACTCGTTGACAAGGAGATCGTTCTCGGTGTTCGTCCCGAGGATATCCACGATGAGCAGATGTTCCTCTCCGCCGCTTCCACAGGCGTTATCGAGACAGACGTTATCATCACCGAAATGATGGGTGCTGAGACATATCTCTATCTCGAGTGCGAGGGCATTCCTCTCACAGCTCGTGTTGACCCCAGATCAACAGCTCGTCCTCAGGACAAGATCACAGTTGCTATCGATCCCAACAAGATCCACATCTTCGACAAGGAAACAGAGAAGACTGTTATCAACTGATCACTATGCACACACAAAGCCCTTCCCTCCGCGGGAAGGGCTTTTATTCTGTCCCCCGTCCCTTCTAATTGATTTCTAATATTTCTATGGATTTCTTAACTTGACTTTGTGACAGAAATGTGATAATATTAAATCATTGAGATCAACACACTTAGTTAAGACAGAACACAGGCTGCCGATCCTCGTGGTCGGTATTGCGTTATGTCTGTCAAATGGGAGGATAAGGATATGTTAGGACTTGTTTACACAGGGGCTGCTATCGGTGGACTTCCGATAAGCGGCGGGACGATAGCCGGCATCATTGCAGTGGTTCTTATCATCATCGTTCTGGCCTCGGGCTATGTTAAAGCTCCGCCCGATAAGGCATTCATCATCTCGGGTCTCGGCAAGAGAGCCAAGGTGGTCATCGGTAAGGCTGCTATCAAGATACCTTTCTTTGAAAGGCTCGATAAACTCGATCTCGGGCTCATGCCCGTTGATGTAAAGACGGCATCCGCTGTTCCCACAGCTGATTATATCAATATCTCGGTAGACGGTATCGTAAACGTCAAGGTTTCCCTCACGGATTCCGGACTGGCTCTTGCTCAGCAGAACTTCCTCAATAAGGACAGGAAGTACATCGTTTCCGTTGCAAGAGAGGTGCTCGAAGGTAATATGCGTGAGATCGTTGGTACCATGGAACTCCGCGAAATGGTATCCAACCGTCAGAAATTCGCAGACAAGGTAAAGGAGAACGCATCTCCTGACCTCGCCAACATGGGTCTTGAGATAGTATCCTTCAACGTTCAGAACTTCACAGACTCCCAGGGCGTCATCGACAACCTCGGTATCGACAACATCTCCAAGATCCAGAAGGATGCATCCATAGCAAGAGCAAATGCTGACCGCGACGTTGCAGTTGCACGGGCTGAGGCAAACAAGCAGGCTAATGATGCCAGAGTAGCTGCAGATCTTGAGATCGCTATGAAGAACAACGACCTGTCCATCAAGCAGGCCGAACTCAAAAAGGCATCTGATATCAAGCAGGCCGAGGCTGATGCTGCATATAAGATCCAGGAAGAAGAGCAGCGCAAGCAGATCGAGATCACTACCGCCGATGCGAACATCGCTCGTCAGGAGAAGGAAGTTGAGCTCGAGACCCAGAGGATCGCTATCCAGGAGCGCAAGCTCGATGCAGAGGTAAGAAAGCAGGCTGAGGCTCGCAAGTTCGAGCAGCAGCAGAAGGCTGACGCATTCCTCTACACAAGGCAGCGCGAGGTCGAGGCTAAGAAGTTCGAGGATATCCAGAGCGCAGAGGCTGAACTGGCTGTAAAGCAGCGTGAGGCAGATGCAGCATACTATGCAGCAGAGCAGGATGCAAAGGCACAGCGCGCAAAGGCAGAGGCTGCAAAGTATGCAGCTGAGCAGGAGGCTGAAGGTATCAAGGCTAAGGGTCTTGCAGAGGCTGAGGCTGTAAAGGCAAAGGCTCTGGCTGAGGCTGAAGGTCTTAACAAGAAGGCTGAGGCTATGCAGAAGATGCAGGAAGCAGCTATCCTCCAGATGTACTTCGAGAAGCTCCCCGAGATCGCAAAGGCTGTTGCAGAGCCTCTCACAAACATCGACTCCATCACAATGTACGGCGACGGCAATACAACAAAGCTCGTTTCCGACATCACTCAGTCCACCACCCAGATCTCCAGCGGTCTGCTTGACGGAATGGGCATCTCACTGCAGGATCTCCTCAGCAGTGTTCTCACAGGAAAGGCTATCGCTACCGGCATAAACTCCACCGAGGATAAGAAGCCCGGCAACGTTACCATCATCCACAACAATGAGAATGGCGCAACTCAGGAAACATTCTGATAAAAAACGGGGCAGTGGGCAGAACTCACTGCCCCTCTCTTATCGACAGCTACGGGAGGGAACGGAATGTACGCAATATTTGTATGTATGGTACTGGCGGGTCTCATACTGTGGCAGGTGCTCCACCTGTTCAGGCTCATAATCCTGAAAAAGAGATGCACGGTAGCCTGCCCTGCGCTCTGTGTGGGCTCTGAAGCAAAGAGATGGGGCAGAACCGTCCTTTACAATGCCACCTATTCCTATGAATACATGGGCATCACTATGGAAGGCAACAACGGGCTCTGGTGTGACAGCGGTTTGTCCGGCATTATGGAACAGGGCAGTGGGACAATGATACATATCGATCCCGATGACCCCCGGGAAGGGATATTCGATCCCCTGGCACAGGCCGAAATAAAATACCGCATCTTCATGAGCATATTCTTGACCGCCATCGCAGTATCCATTATCATCATGAACTTTCATCCGGAGCCGCTGCAAATAAGCTGACGAAGTGGGAAGCCCCGCAAAACGGGATCCCTTCCTCCTTTAAAAATGACATAATGTGAATGACATAAACCGTTCGGACAGGCTGCCGGCAGCTCCGGCACCTGAAAAAAATCATCTTCTGCGGCTGTTACGGGGCATTACCGGAAGTCCGCAGGAGTTTACTGAGCCGCAGCATGATCCTTTCAGGGGTGCTGTGGCTTTTTAAAAGGACATACTTATGGAAAATAAAAGCGGAAAGTTCGTCTACAAGGACAGGGAAAGCATGGCAAAAATGCACGCCTTCTACGACAAGGCAATGGATTCCCTGAACATCACATACAGGGAAGAATACATTGATACCTCCTACGGGAAGACACATATCATCATCGCGGGGGATGAGAGCAAGCCGCATATATTCACCCTTCACGGCGGCAACGGCATAACACCGCTGAATATACTCATATTCAGGCCGCTTCTTGAAGACTTCTGCCTCATCGCGCCCGATGTGATAGGTATGCCGGGGAAAAGCGAGCCCCACAGGAACCTTAACACTTACAGGGAGGATTTCGGGCACTGGTTAGCCGAGCTTATGGACATAATGAAGATAGACAAAATACCCTTCGCAGTGTCCTCATACAGCTCCGCTATGCTGCTCTCCCTCGCAAAGACAGCGCCCGGGAAAATAGAAAAAGCGGTTCTGATGGTTCCCTCGGGAATCGCCCACGGCGAGCTCATCCCCATAATAAAGAAAATGTCCGTCCCGATGATGAGGTATTATCACGCGCCCTCACAGGAAACACTGAAAGCCATACTGAGCACCATGTCAGGCAGGGACGATGAGATGTGGACTGAATTTTTCGACCTGATGATGTCCTCCTACAAAATGGAAATGCGCCCGCCGAAGGAATACACAAGAGAGGAACTGAGAAAGTTCCGCTCACCGGTGATCATATTCGCATCCGATGAGGATATATTCTTCCCCGCCCGAAAGGTATTCCCGAAGGCGAAAAGGGTGTTCTCAAATCCCCCGCGCTATGTCCGCATACAGGGGAAGCACCTGCCCTCGGAGGAAACGATGAAAAAGGTATGCAGGAGAATGAGGGAATTTTACCGCTGAGAGGAGAAAGCGGCGATGATAAAGTATGATGAACTCTGCGGGAAATATATCACCGATATCTTCCCCGACACCGAACAGCAGATAAACAAACCCACAGACAGCCCTGACGGGTTTCTCCCCCATGTTGTCTTCGGGGATATACTGAATCCCATTGCGGTGCGTCTTCTGAAAAGGGATGATTACCGCGAAAACAGACAATTGCGGCAGTTGTTTGATCTGTATGAGAGCTTTGCTTCATCAGGTGATGCGGATACACAGGACCTGCTCCAGACAACGCTGCTGGAATATCTGTGGGATGAAACAGTCACCTATGAGCGGGCTATTGAACTTATGGGAGAAAAGACCCGTGAGATATGGGACAATATCCGCGGCTACATGAAAGCCCCTTAAACAATGTTGATATGACTGCTGATTTTCAGCAGCACAAAAGCAGACGGAGAAACAGTTATGGAAAAGATCTCAACCACCCTTGTATATATGATAGTGTCAGCATTTCCGCTTACCGCCATTATACTGATACTGAAAATGTATCTGTTCAAGGGGCGGTGTACGGTACGTGTACGCGCAATGTGCAAGGAGATAAACTGGAAGTGCATGGGCGACCCGTACGACCCCTGCGGCAGAGCGGCGCACTATTACAACGCCACCTATCTGTTTGAATATCTGGGGCATGAATACACGGGGCAGAATACCGTGTGGGCGACAAGCGCCTACGGGCTCAATGCGGGGGATGTGGTGGAAATAAACATCGACCCTCACGACCTGCCCAACGGGATATATGACAGACTTGCCGACAGGCGTATGACCGAATACTTCCTGTTCGCATTCATGGCATTCATGGGCGCGGTAGCGATCATATTCGGGGTGAACCGTTGATATTCGGCATTTTTCTTAATATGATAAATCCTCGGAGCATTTCACCACTCCGAGGATTTAATTTTTGGATCACATTTTATCTGCATTTTATGCAAATGTTACTATATTATGAAGAAAATGCTTTTTTTTGTTAAATCGGCTGATTGACAATTCCTGCTTTTTTATGTTAAAATATTGATATGGGGAATTCTAACCCCCACCAACACAAAATGTATTATGCGTTTTTAATGAACTGCATAAAACATTATGATTTAAATTTCTGTAACCATAAAGGAGGAAATTATCATGTCAAGTTTCGATTCCCTATTATCTGATCTTACTGCCAAAGCCAACGCGGATACCGAAGCACTAAAAAAAGCCGAAAGAGAACGCGAAGAAAATGCGCTACGTAGAAAGGAAGAAAAACGCGCCAAAGAAGCAATGATTCGTTCAGAACTTACTGTTCATTATAGGTTTGCTGCAAAATTCAAAGATATGGTAAGACAATCACAGGCAGCTGTGCTAAACAATCCTCGCTTGAAAAAAATTTATTTGGGTTTTTGTGATTATAAACTTACTCGTGAAAATAGAGATACCGGTGTATATATCAGGTACAGATTTAATTCTAATATGAGCGATCCTTCCATTTCCCGAGGGCAATATACGGATCTGATTGATACACTTTGCAGTGGTATTTATGATGAATTCTATACAGACTGGAAGTCTGAAACGGGAAGAGAAATGGAAAAGCAGGATATGCTCTGCATACTTTATATAGTTTGCAGCGATGACAATAATATAAACTTGTTTATTCTTAAGGATATACTGGATAAAAAGACGGATGATCTCACCGATCTTTTTGACCTTCCGCTTATGAAAAACAAAAACAGCAATGATGAATTCTTGTTTACTTCCAAACTAATTGACTACTTTATATATGCTTACTATTATGACTTTTGTCTTAATGAGCTTGACTTTAACAGAACAAAAGAGTTTGATTTGCATAATAGCAAAATCATAGAGGAATGGAAAGAGGAACAAAGAAAAGCATATATGAAAGCAAACTATAAACATAATTAAACAATCAAAAAAGCAACTTCTCAGACTTGTATTTCCGTTATTTTACATATGTTTTCTTGTAAGGATGTGTGTATATGGGTATTGGAAAATTATTGGCAGGAGCGGCACTGTTAGCGGCAGCCGATGCCGTAGCAAAAAAAGAACGCCGCAGCGAAGCAACGCAGAGAGCCGTTACAAAGTATTTCGGCGGCAATTACAGCGGAAACAATATAAAACGAAGCATACATTACAGAGCAGTTTGTCAATGGTGCGGACAAAGAGGCAATCAGGATTCGACA
>JAFPYQ010000062.1 GCA_017394475.1 Oscillospiraceae bacterium
GATGCTTCCGGAAGAAGACATACTTCTTTCGCCGCACTTGAAGTAATGCCGGAAATAGACGATTCTATCGAAGTTGATATACGTCCTGAAGATATCGAAATGGAAGTATACCGTTCCAGCGGAGCAGGCGGTCAGAAGGTAAACAAGACCAGTTCTGCGGTACGTCTTATCCATAAGCCCACAGGCATAGTGGTATCCTGCCAGACACAGCGCAGCCAGTACCAGAACAAGGACTATGCCATGAAGATGCTCGTTTCAAAGCTGGCTGAGATCAAGGAACGTGAGCATATCGAGAAGATCGAGGATATCAAGGGCGTCAAGAAGGAGATCGCATGGGGTGCCCAGATACGTTCCTATGTATTCATGCCCTATACTCTTGCAAAGGACCATCGCACCAATTTCGAGAACGGCAATATAAATGCTGTTATGGACGGCGATATAGACGGCTTTATCAATGCCTATCTCACCGCCCTCTCTCATGGTGAGCTGAACGGTTGATGTGTGCCCGCGTGTCATTCTATCGGGGTGACATGCGGGTTTTATATATCATTGGAAAGGATGGACTTGAAAGATAAGATGAACAAAAAAACGATAACAGGCATCACCGCAGCGCTTATCATGCTCTTGTCGGGCTGTTCGGGAAATGTTCCGGATACGGTACAGACATCACAGACCTCTGCAGAGACCACGGGAATCACCGAAAATACTGCCGAACAAGCGACCGGGACAACTGCCGATGAGCGCCCGGTGGATAAGTCCGATGCGATAGATATAAAATTCCGCTTTGCAGATGAACAGGAGGGCGAACAGCGCCTTCTGGCACAGAAAGGATACCTTGAAGGCCTGACCCGAAACGATCTTGACTATCGTGTGGGCAGAAAGGGAGCGGATCTCGACGAGTTCAGGCAGCTCTTAAAGGAAAATGTTCTTTCCTTTACCGATGAGGAAAAGGAACTGCTCACCATGTATGTGGAAAAGATGGAAGATCGCATGAATGAAATGGGATTTCCCTATAAAGTGCCGGAGGAGATAGTATTCGTCAAGACCACTATGGCCGAAGAGGGCGATGCAGCAGCCTATACTCACGGGACGGAGATATATCTGGGACAGGATCCCATGAATTACTGCACCGAGGTGGGAACGTATGATCAGGACTTCGCCGAGCTGGTGGCTCATGAGTTTTTCCACTGCATGACAAGGGGGAATGAGGATTTCCGCCGTGATATGTATTCTGTAATAGGTACCACCATAGACAGCAGCATAGAGATTGATCCTGCCATGCGTGCGAACATCCTCTCCAATCCCGATGTGGAAAGATATGATAATTACGCTGTTTTTGACATTGACGGCACTCCCACCGAATGTATGATAGTCACCTATGTAGAGGATTACGAGGAAGGCTATGAGTCCTTCTTTGACCATATCAGACCCGCTTTGCTCCCCGTGAGAACGCAGGACAGGTTCTATTTTGCCGATGATGTCCCCGACTTCTTTAACGTAGTGGGCAGGAATACGGGCTATGTCATCGCCGCAGAGGAATGTATGGCGGATAACTTCGCCTATGCCATGGTATACGGCAGCAGAGACCGTGACGGGAATGAATATCCCTCGCAGGATATTATCGACAGCATACTTGAAAAATGCTCGGGTAAGTGAGCCGTTGAGCGGTAAGTCAAATATCCGCCGAGAAGCTCCCGTTAATTGTGCAAAATTCATAATTGACAACGATTTTTATTTATGATATAATAGAAGAGCCGCGTGGAAAAGGCTGAATATCCGTTTGGGTAGCCTTAACAGCGAGACTTTATAGAAAAGGCAGGTGCCTAAGAAATGTACGCAGTAATTGAAACAGGCGGAAAGCAGTATCAGGTCAAAGAGGGCGATGAGATCTTCATCGAGAAACTCGATGTCAATGCTGATGATACCGTTACCTTCGACAAGGTAGTAGCAGTAGGCGGTGATTCACTCACAGTCGGCGCTCCCTATGTTGACGGCGCAGCAGTTGAGGCTAAGGTCATCAAGAATGGCAAGGCTAAGAAGATAACTGTTTTCACCTACAAGCCCAAGAAGGGTTCTTCACACCGCAAGCAGGGTCACAGACAGCCCTACACCAAGGTACGCATTGACGCTATCAAGGCATAATGATATATGCTGAATTCTATTTCAAGGATGACGATACGCCCGTAGGCTTCAAGGTCTCAGGCCATGCAGGCTGGGCGGAGAGCGGCAGTGACATAGTCTGTGCTGCTGTTTCATCGGCAGTGGAGCTTACCTGCAACACGGTAACGGACTTTTTCGGCTTTGACTGCTATGTGGGTGTAAACAGTGAGTATAATTCGATAGAGCTGTATCTTCCCGAATATACTCCAAAGATACCCGACTATGCTGTGAAACTCGTCTGTTCGCTGAAGTCACACCTTGAACATATTTCCGAGGATTATCCCGGTACTGTAGAAGTGAGCGTGGCACCGCGGAAAGGTAAACCTGAAAAGAGGAGGTTTAAAAAATGATTCGTATTTCAATGCAGTTTTTTGCACATAAGAAAGGTATGGGTTCTACCAAGAACGGCCGTGATTCCGAGTCCAAGAGACTTGGCGCAAAGCGTGCTGACGGTCAGTTCGTTAAGGCAGGAAACATTCTTGTCCGCCAGAGAGGAACTCACATCCATCCCGGCGCAGGCGTAGGCATCGGTTCGGATGATACCATCTTCGCTACTATCGACGGTGTTGTTAAGTTCGAAAGACTTGGCAGAGACCGCAAGAAGGTAAGCGTATACGCTGCTCAGTAAAAAATGATCTCCGCATCTGAATCTGATGCGGAGATTTTTTGTATCCTTAAAATAGCCAGAAGAAAAGCTCCCGTTTTCGCGGGAGCTTGATATTTTTATCTGAAGCGGAACAGCTTCTTGTATACCAGAAATCCGATAACACCGATGATACCGAGTGCCAGGATGATGAAAAGTATGGTGGAAAGAACGGTAAGTGCGGTGTTGGGCTTTTCAGCCAGGGATGTATCAAGGTCGCCGATGTTTGGTATCTGCTTGCCGTAGTTGTCTATGATAACGATATCATCCACATAGCAGACATCGCCGTCATAAGCGGTGGTGATAGGCAGCGATATGCCCACCTTGCTGTTTGCCACTCCTGCGGGAACTGTAAGTGATGCCTTTACATAATTTTCGGGATTGGAGGTGGTGATATTCGATGTCACCCACTGCTCGCCGTCTGTAAAGAGAACAAGATTGTCTGTGAGCTTGTTTACCTTCTTGTTGACGCTTACATTTACCGTTATGGTGTAGCCTGCGAAGGTCTCAAGACCCAGGTCTGCGGAGTCGATGTAAAATCCGCCGTACTGGTTGGAAACGGGGGTCGAGAATTATTCGCCCATAGCAAGGCAGCGGCCCTCTTTTGCGCCTGTATCGGATAATTTTAGCGACAGCTTGGTATCCTGCGCATTTCCGAACGGGTGAAGATATACAAGGCCTGCGTCGGTATCGAATGCAAATGTGGCAGCCTGTGATTTCTGAGCGGCTGTTGTAACGGGAGTATCCTCTGCCATTGCGGTAGAGCCCATGGTAAGAGCAGAGGCGGCCGCAAGGAAAAGAGATAAGAGCTTTTTCATTCTGTTCCCTCCGAGATATTACAGATACTTTTTCTTTTTAAGTGCAGTAAACTATATCCCACACATTACTATTTTACCTTATTTTATAAATTTTGTCAATATGATTTTTAATAAATTTATCAATAAAAAATGGGTAATGTCAACAAAATATCCAAAATCGGTCATGATATCCAGGCTCCCTCACCTCTATCCCGATAACCGACGGGAGCGCTCTGCAAGTTGTGATAGATGACAAAATATCCTGCTATCTTTTATATAATTTATCAAAAATGCGGGTTGAATATTATACCGAAATGGTGTATAATTGATATGCTATGAATTTAAGGTGTGTATATATGTATGAATATATGTTCACATATAAATAAATAGCGGTATATAAAGTTTTTTTGTATCAGGTGTAGACCTGTTTTGTTTATCATCATCACTCTTGCGGCTGCTGTCCTTTCGGGGAGCGTGCCGTGATGAGCAGGCTTACAGGAGGATTTATGTCACTTCTTGAAATAAAGGGTCTGAAAGTCAGTGTAGAGGACAAAGAGATCCTGAAAGGTATCGATCTTGAGATCGGCAGCGGCGAGACTCATGTTATCATGGGTCCTAACGGCGCAGGTAAATCAACTCTCGGATTTTCCATCATGGGAAGCCCGGAATATGAGAAGACAGGCGGGACAATAATCTTTGACGGTGAGGACATAACGGATATGTCCATCGACAAGATCGCAAGAAAGGGCGTGTTCCTTTCGTTCCAGAACCCTGTGGAGATCCCCGGTATAACCCTCAAGAGCTTCCTCAGGAATGCCCTTGAACAGATAACAGGTGAGCGCATGAGGATGCGTGATTTCAACAAAAGGCTCGATGAGTGCCTGAAGGCTCTCGATATGTCTCCGGAATATGCCACCCGCGACCTCAATGTAGGTTTTTCCGGCGGTGAGAAGAAAAAGGCAGAGATACTGCAGATGCTCATGCTCCGCCCGAAATTCGCCATCCTCGACGAAACGGATTCAGGCCTTGACGTTGATGCGGTCCGCACTGTTTCCATGGGTATAGAGGCTTACAAGAAGGAAGTAGGCGGTGCGCTCATGATAATCACCCACAGCACCAAGATACTTGAAGCACTTGATGTTGACCGTTCTCACGTCATAGTAAACGGCAAGGTGGTAAAAGAGGGCGGCAGAGAGCTTATAGACAATATCAACGAGAACGGTTTCGAGCAGTTTGTGTGAGGTACCTATGAGAGAAAAGACGCAGGTCGAGGATATCGACCGCAGCATATATGATGTGAAGAATGCGGATGAGGACGCATACCGCATCGAAGAGGGACTTACCGCGGAGATAGTTGAAAAGCTCTCCGAGGAAAAGGGCGATCCTCAGTGGATGAGGGAATTCAGGCTGAAAAGCCTTGAACAGTACAACAAGATACCTGTCCCGGACTGGGGTCCCTGCATAGATGGGCTCAATATGGACAATATCGTCACCTATGTGCGCCCCAATACAAAAATGTCTACCAACTGGGAAGATGTTCCCGATGAGATAAAGAAGACCTTCGATCTGCTGGGCATCCCCCAGGCGGAGAGAAAATCCCTTGCTGGCGTGGGCGCTCAGTATGACTCTGAGCTCGTATACCACAACGTAAGGAAGGATGTAAGCGAGCAGGGTGTCATATACACCGATTTTGAGAGCGCTGTAAAGGGCGAATA
>JAFPYQ010000063.1 GCA_017394475.1 Oscillospiraceae bacterium
CTTCGGTATCGGCTACATGGATCTCCTGATCGCTGTTCACAAGCTCTTTGAAAGACTTGCTGTCTATTTCCGATACACCGTCACGGTACTGCGGGAAATAATCGAAGAAGGTAGAGGAAACGCTGACGACATTGCCCTTTTCATCCTCAATGACCACCGCAAAGGGCATAGTCTCGAGTATGGCCTCTATCTCGCTGTTCACATTGTGCAGCGAGGTAACATCGTTTGCTATGCCGCAGGTGCCGAAAGCTGAGCCGTCGATATCGTAAAGAGGGGATTTGTAGGTCTTGAACTGCTTCATGCCTGCTTTGGTCTTGACTTTTTCATCGAAAAGACAGGTCTTGCCTTCGTTCATGACCACATCTTCCGATTCAAGACAGACGTATTCGCCCTGTTCATATTCTTCCTTGGGGATATCCCATATATAGTAGTGGCCGCGGTCGAATATCTGAGCCTTGGTCTTGTCGACCGCAGAACAGAAGCTATCATTCACCCACAGGTGAGAGCCCTTGATATCCTTGAACCACACAAGATCGGGTATGGAATCAAAGGCGGTGTTGAAGCAGGTCTCCAGTCTTCTGTGATCGAATTCGAGCTTCATGTGCTCGATGAGCTTGGCAGCATGGAATCTCATAAGATCATCACCGAAGGGAACAAGCCATATCTCATCCGGTTCATCCTCAACGATGTCCGGGCGGTTTTCGAGAAGAATGGTCTTAGCGTATCCCCCTACGAGACCGGCGCTCTTTTTGTAGCTGTCAGAGCCGTCGAATATGACTGCTGTATCGATCTCCGTTATTTTTTCATGCAGACCCGCACAAGTAAGCACTTCGAGCTTTGTGCGTTCAGGAAGCTTTATGCTCTCGATCACCCGCTGTATCCTGTCCGATCCGCTTATGATTATAAAATGCAGTTCACATATATACAAATATATCCCCCCGACAATGCTCGAAAATCAGATGTGCCTTGATGTCCATTGTTTTGCCTTCGTACAGATCATTAATTCTATTTTATCAAAATATATCGTCTTTGTCAACAAATGGCAGAGAGTAAATATGTATAAATTAAAAACAACTTTTTTGTGCAGTTTTTTAGACGTGACCTTGATCCGAACATATCCGACAGATGTGCAGCCGGATTTGCCTGCAAAAAATCTCTTGACATTGGCTCATAAATGGTGTAAAATAATATAGGCACAGTGTAGCGAAAGCAAAACTGTTTTATTCAAATTTTCTGCCGGAGGTTTAACTTAAAATGGTTTCCAAAGAGAATATAAAAAAGGTCGTCCTCGCTTATTCCGGAGGACTTGACACTTCCATCATAATCCCTTGGCTCAAGGAAAACTACAATAACTGTGAGGTAATTGCAGTTTCCGCAGATGTGGGACAGGGCACAGAACTTGACGGACTTGAGGAAAAGGCAATCAAGACAGGTGCATCCAAGCTCTATATCGAGGATCTCAAGGAAGAGTTCATCCAGGACTATGTGTATCCTACGATAAAGGCTGGAGCTATATATGAGGGCAAGTATCTTCTCGGTACTTCTTTCGCACGTCCGATCATCGCCAAGAGGATAGCAGAGATAGCTATCAAGGAAGGTGCTGATGCTATCTGCCACGGCTGCACAGGCAAGGGCAATGACCAGGTACGTTTTGAGCTTGCTATCAAGGCATTTGCTCCTGATATGGCTGTTATAGCTCCCTGGAGAGAGTGGACCATCAAATCCCGCGATGAGGAGATCGATTATGCCGAGGCACACAACATCCCTCTGCGCATAACACGCGAGACCAACTATTCAAAGGATAAGAACATCTGGCATCTTTCACATGAGGGCCTTGATCTCGAGGATCCTGCAAATGAGCCTCAGTACAACAAGGAGGGCTTCCTTGAACTGGGCGTATCCCCCGAAAAGGCACCCGATAAGGCAACTTATGTTACTATCCACTTTGAAAAGGGCATCCCCACTGCTGTTGACGGCAAGAAGATGAATGGAACAGAGCTGGTATCCTATCTCAATAAGCTCGGCGGAGAGAATGGCATAGGTCTGATGGACCTTGTTGAGAACCGTCTTGTAGGAATGAAGTCAAGGGGCGTTTATGAGACTCCCGGCGGAACTATCCTCTATAAGGCTCACGATACACTTGAGACAATATGTCTTGATAAGGAAGTTACCCGCATGAAGTCCTACCTCTCGATCAAGTTTGCAGATCTCGTTTACAATGGTCAGTGGTTCACACCCCTCCGCGAGGCTCTTTCTGCATTCGTTGACGAGACACAGAAGACAGTTACAGGTGATGTCAAGCTCAAGCTCTATAAGGGCAATGTCATGAATGCAGGCGTTACATCTCCCTATACTCTCTATGATGAAGAGGTAGCAACATTTGATGCAGACAATGTATATGATCAATCTGATGCAGGCGGATTCATAAACATCTTCGGCCTGCCCACACATGTAAAGGCTAAGCTCGATCAGAAGAGGGGCAAGTAAGCCATAAGATCTGAAATACAAAGACCATAGCGTTTCCGACAAAAGGGGGATGCTATGGTCTTTATTGAAGCGTGACCGATCTGCTGATGCGGTCATATCTCACTTTGTTACAGAAACCGGTTGGTGCGGCCTATGAAAAGAATAATTCTCGCCTCTGCTGAGGAAATGATCGGGTATATCGAAAATGTGGGCATACTACCGTATTTTGAATGCGGTATCATGGGCTTTTCCATTGAGAGCCTTACCCGTCCGTCGGACTGGTGGACATTTACCGGGGATGATCCATGGGTATGGCGTGAGGTCGCAGCAAGGGATGAGCGTATAGCATACGGAAAATTCTTCCATGGCAAGGCAGGCTTTATTTCAAAAGCATTCTTCCCCGAATTTGCGAACTACCGCCGCGACGGATATGATTTTGATGCCGCCTATGAGGCCGGAAAAGCCAACAGGCGCTGTAAAGTCATAATGGATCTGTTTGAGGATGAACAGGATATTGCAGGCTACCGCATCAAAAAAGAGGCAGGATTCGGTAAGGATGGTGAGAAGAACCTTTCGGGAACGATCACCGATCTGCAGATGAGAGCCTACCTTATAGTTTCGGATTTCAGGCAGAAGACCAATAAGAAGGGCGAACCCTACGGTATGAGCGCAGCCCACTATGTAACTCCGGAATACAGATTCGGAGAGGATCATATAGCCAAAGGATATGAAAGAGAGCCCGCACAGTCCTTTGATATCCTGTGCAGGCAGATAGTAAAGGTAACAGGGGCATCGGAAAAGACAGCAAAAATGCTGATGAAGTGACGTATCGATAATGGTGCGGGAACTCGCTGTCATTCATTCCTGCCGTAATACCATATCAAAAGCAGCTCAACCATACGGTTGTAGCTGTTTTTTCCGTCCTTTACGCCGTTTACCTTCAATGTGGTCTCCATGGCAGTTTCTCCCGCCTTGTTCACTGTTTCCTTTGGTATAACGCTTTCTTCGGCCTTTTTCATGTGCTCTTCACTGACGAAATAGTTGTCGATAGCTACCTGCATGGTAAGCTTTGAACGCAGAGAATAGATCTGCTCCTCGTTGGCATACTTGCGGCACTCACCATAGGTGTAGTTCATGGCAGTGATGTATCCGCTGTACTGTACTTCGGGAGAATCGCTCTCCATGCAGGCGATGCAGGAGAGAAAGGTCGCTTCGTCCTCCCGTATAAAGCCTTTGATGTGTGTCAGCTCATGAAATGCTGTACATGGAACACGGGCAGGGGAAAGGTAGGCATTGTAGTTGCCCTCCAGCGAAAAAGGAAAATATACGCCCTGGAGATCAAGCTGTGTCATAAGAGTGGAGGCTATCATACTCTTCGGAGGAGGACAGTATCCGTTCAGTTCCGGGAACTGATCCGTGATATCCGAAAAGGCATCCGATGCCAGTCCGCCAAGATCGTCAGGAACAATGACCTGTCCGTTTTCATCTCTTGATACTTTCAGTGCCAGTTCGTTGGCGTGTTCGATGATATCCCCGCACATAGCCACCAGTTCTTCCGTTGAATAACCATCCTGCTTTTCCATATCACTAAGTCTGTATTTCAGTTCCGTTGAATGATACAGTACAAAGCAGTTCATCGTTTCCGTAAAGTAGATATACAAAAGAACGATGACGATAAGCCTTGATGTGAAGGTGAGCAGTCCTTTTTTCTTCCCGATGATACCGACGATAAGCGCAACTATCGTGAACAGGCATATTAGAACAGCAAGTGCTATCAGTATCTCGCCCAGGGAAAAGGGGATTATCCCGGAAATGTGAGATATGAGGGTCGCTGCAGGAGAATACAGCTTTTCGTGATAAAAGTCTATCATATCCGCAGAAAGCCATGCTATTCCGTTGAGGACGGTCAGAAACACGAATACTGCTGCGGTGATATATACAAATATTGATGATCTTTTTTTCATATCGATTATGAAAACAGCACAGATACTTGATCTGTGCTGTTTATTCATTGTTATGAGGTCAAAGCCTTAAGAACAGGATCAAACCTTATCTACATCTGCAGGATCCATATAGTATACTTCGTATACAGTGATAGTGATATCACCTTCGATGTATACTTCTTCTTCCTCTTCACCGGGAGCAGCGGGTGTAGCGGCCTGAGTCTGAGCCTGTGCTGCATCTCCCTCAGCTTCTTTGTATTCTGCGCTGATAGTGTTGAGATAGATATTTTCTTTGTTATCTGCAACAGCATCCATCATTTTGTAAACCGTCTCGTAATCCTCGGGAGGGCAGCGATAAGACATCTTGACTACAGTACCACCGACTGTTGCAGAGGGCATCCTCTGAGGATAGTTGTTCTCATGCATCCAGTATTCTTCATCGCCCATCTGATGAGCGATATCTGCATTAAACTTCATGTCATAGTTTGCATTGGTCTCATATGCAGTATACTGATCAAGGTTTGTAGCAGTGGAATCTGTGAAATCAATGGCCATTACCTCAAGAGTAGGATTATCCTTCATGAGAACATCCTTGATATACATACTGATCTTGTGAGCCTCATTGTACTCACGCTCATTGAGGAATGACTTCTGTGTTTCGGATACCTTGTTCACATCATCCTTGAGCTGCTGCTCAAGTCCGGGAAGTCTGTCGATCTTTGCCTGGAGCTCGTCTCTTTCCTGCTCCTTGGCTGCAAGACGTGCCTGAGCTGCCTCCATGTTCTCATACTGAGGCTTGATCAGAAGGAGTCCGCCTGCAACGAATACTGCTGCGACAACAAGAATAAGGAAGATTATCTTGTCGCGTCTGCTCAATTTCATAGTCATTACTGGGTTACCTCCTCAGCTGGTGTTTCTTCCTCTGCAGGAGCTTCCTCTTCAGGAAGTTCGTTTGCGGGATAATACATGGTAACATTGAACCTGAAAAGCTTGCTGGGTTCTTCGGTCTGAACTGCAGCTGCAGCACCATCAGTTGTCTCTTCTTTTGCTTCTTCTTCAACAGTATAACCTGTGTAGGTGATGTTTTTATACTTGTTGAGAGCATAAATTGCAGCTACGATCTCATCAGGGGTATTTACACCATCCTCTTCAAAAGGAGCAGTGATATCCATTTCAACATATCCGTCACCAAACGAATAGGTCTCGATACGACCCTTAGCATCAGCTACAGCGTTGGTAAGAGTTTCAAGATCGGCATATCTGAGCTTGGGCTTTGTGGTGTAGTCCTTGATAGCCTGATCCAGATTACCCTGGAAATTAGCCACCTTGTTGATCTTCTCTTCTGTAGCATCGACCTTAGCACTGAGCTCAAGTGTTTCAGGGGAGTTCATCCATTCATCGATCTCAGCTACCTTAGCATCATCAGCGCGGATAGCATTGTTGAAGCCGAGCCATACAGCTCCGACTACAGCAGCAGAAAGGAGGAGCGCACCGCCGACCTGGATGAAGAAGCCCGAGCCTGCGTCGGTCTTACCTGCGGTAGCATCTGTCTCAAGAAGGTTGATTCTGTCTTTGTCCTTATCGGAGCGGAACATGGCACCGATGGCATTCGCATAGGACTGGAACTCAATATTCTCATAACCACTGATATTGTTGGGAACACCGAGCAGTGATGTCGTGATATCCTGACCTTCAAGAGAGTTTGTAAGCCTGATATACTCGGAAGTGTCACCGTAGAATGTTACGTTCTGGATGGGGTTCTGAGGATTCTTGGAACGGTGGAACTGGAGCATTCTGACGATGTTCTCGTTTACTGCCTCGAATACATAGTCCTCGGAATTGTCATAGTCCGCAGCATCTATGGATGCGAAACGAGCGAATGACAGCTGACCGTTCTCATACAGATTGATAGATACGAATGTGGGGTCGATCTGAACAGCGAGCATAGGCATCTTTGCCATATTCTTCCTGTCGGAAAGTATGATCCTTGAGATGGAGTTACATGTTACTGTTACAGAACGCAGTGAAATGGAAAGCATCTGGAATGCTTTTCTGAAAGCATCGACCACATCAAAGGGGCAGGCTGTGGCAAGGATCTTGAGGGCAGCATTGCCTTCCTGCTCGGTCTCGCCTGCAATGGAGTATGCTACGGAGTAATCCGTGCTCGTACCCATAGTGTGCTGCATCTGGTTTGTTACCATAGTCAGCAGGGCTGTGCTGGTCTTTGCCTTAGGTATCGCCAGTTCCTTGAAAAGCACAAGGTTGGAAGAAAGCGTTACAACGGCTTCCTTGTCATCCATCTTCCTTGCTTTCAGCTCATCGTTGACAATAGTTGCAAATTTCGGGATATCTTTAATATGACCGTTTATTATCAGACCTTCCTGCAGGTCAATGGTAGTAGCCGATGAAACTCTTACTCTGCCTCTCTGCTCGGTACCCTTGACGATACGGACGTGTCTGTCGGTAATATCAAACGAAAGCATTCAATTCACCTCTTATAAAAATATAGCTTTGGTTGTGAAAAGCCTTTCGGCTTCTTGCCTGTTTTATGAGCGTTACTGGATGTTGCCCATGGAGTTGTAGATCGCAGGAAGGATACCTGCAATAACGCCGCCTATACATACACCCATGAAGATGATCATGACAGGCTCTATAAGACCTACAAGACGTGTGATAGCTTCGTCCGATTCTTCCTGATAGAATGCAGCGGACTTTGCGAGGATGGTATCAAGAGCACCGGATTCCTCACCAACAAGGATGATGGATACGAACATAGACTCAAAAATGCCGGTCCTCTGGATAGAGGATGAAAGGGATTCACCCTGCTTTACTTCATCTATAACCGTTTCAAATTTTCTTGAAACATAAAGGTTGTTGAGTATTGCCGAGGATTTTGCGAGGCACTCTACCATAGGGATACCGGATGAGTAAAGAGATGCAAGGGTAGAACCGAATCTTGCGGTATAGACCTTAACTACAAGGGGACCAACAGGCTTTATCTTGATTATAGCCTGGTCGAATTTGTAGCGTATATCAGGTACTTTCAGAGCATAGCTGATACCGAAAACGAGTCCTACAACGATTATGATGATAAGCCACCAGTAGGCTTTCAGACCATCAGAGAATTTGAAGAGGAAGCCCGTCAGGCCGTGCATATCTTCTTCTGTGAGCAGATCCTTGAATGTAGGCATGATGAATGTGAACATGATGATGACGATAGCGACGCAGAGCACGGAAAGTATGATAGGATATACCATCGCAGACTTTACCTTGTTGTTGAGCTTCGCATCGGCATCATACTGTGCCTCGAGCTTCTGCATGACCATATCCAGGTTACCTGATGCCTCGCCTGCTTCAATCATTGAAACGAAGAAGTTCTCAAATGCACCATCCTGTGATTTGATCGCATCAGAGAACGACGTACCCTTCTGTACATC
>JAFPYQ010000008.1 GCA_017394475.1 Oscillospiraceae bacterium
GGCAAGGACAGGGAATACAAAAAAGCCCTTGCGGATTGTGTCCATGAGGGTCTTATGGAAGCCTTCGGGATAGATGATGACGACAGATATCAGAGGATCATCTAAATAGATGATGAGGACTTTGAACGCTCATCCGACAAGACCGATAAGTTCACCATGATAGAACTCACCATATTCCCGGGCAGGACTACAGAGCAGAAAGCCGCCGCTATACGGATGATAACCGAAAAGCTCACCGAAAGGCTGTCCATCCCCGCAACGGATGTATTTATCATAATGCACGAACCACCCCTGGAAAACTGGGGTTTCGCAGGACATCAGAAATAACGGAGGATACTATGGAAAACCCGTGGAAAAATATCTCACTTTCCGACTACGAAGGCCACATGAGCCTTGACAATGTCATGCAGCTGGAGACACTCAGCACTATCATGAAAAGGCAGTTTACAGGCTATGATGTGAGCACCGCTATGGTACTCGGAGTTGCAGGCGGCAACGGACTTGAACATATAAGCAAAGAAAAATACACCACAGTCTATGGTGTTGATGTGAACAATGCCTATCTTGATGAAGTAAAGAAAAGATATGACCATCTGGGTAATGTGCTCAGATGTATCTGCACCGACCTTACAACAGAGTATAAGGCTCTCCCCGCCGCACAGCTCATCATCGCAGACCTTCTGATAGAATATATCGGTTATGAGTGCTTTAAAAATGTAGTACAGCAGGTAAAGCCGCAGTATGTTTCCTGTGTTATACAGGTCAATACCGATGACAGCTTTGTTTCCGATTCACCCTATCTCCATTCCTTTGACGGGCTCGATAGTGTTCACAGCACAATAGAAAAGGACAAACTCATTTCCTCTATGGCGGAGATAAGCTATTATCACATTTATGATGATGAGGAATTTCCGTTACCCAACGGAAAAAAGCTGGTATTGATCGATTTTGTGAAATGAAAAGCCCCGGAGTAACGGGCGAAAGGAGCAGCTCATGATAAGGCAGATGACAAGGGAGGAGATCCCCGCCTGTGTGGATATCATCAGGCGCAGTTTTAAGACAGTAGCAGATGAATATGGCATAACACAGGAGAATGCACCGCGATTCACCGCCTTTGCCACTGATGAGGACAGACTGTATTACCAAGCGGACAATGAGCACCGCCTTATGTATGTGTATGAGCAGGACGGCAGACTGTGCGGATATTATTCTCTGCTGTTTCAGGAAAACAATGAGTGTGAGCTGAACAATCTTTCTGTACTCCCCGAATACCGACACAAAGGGATAGGCAAGAAACTGCTTGAACACGCCCGTTCTGTATCAAAGGAGAATGGATGCATCAGCATCAACCTTGGCATAGTTGAGGAAAACAAGCGGCTGCGTCAGTGGTATGAGCAGAACGGTGCTGTTCACTTAGGAACAAAGAAATTCGACTTTTTCCCCTTCACCTGCGGGTTTATGAAAATAGAGCTATGAAACATCCCCATAATACCTTTTTGCGGTATTATGGGGATAGATTTTTCACAGCAGTTCCTTAACGGTGGAGGTTATCTTTTCAGCAACATAACTGTTGTTCATTGTGTAAAGATGTATACCGTCCACACCGGAGGATATAAGGTCGATGATCTGGTCTATGGCGTATGCGATGCCCGCCTCACGCAGAGAATCGGGTCTGTTCTCATACCGTGCCATCATTTTTGTGAACTTAGGCGGCAGGGATGCACCGCACATAGATACCATGCGCTCTATCTGCTTCTTGTTCACAACAGGCATTATACCCGCTTCTATGGGAACATTTATCCCCTTTGCACGAGCCTTGTCAAGGAAAGTATAGAACAGTGAGTTGTCGAAGAAAAGCTGTGACATCAGATGTTCGGCACCGCAGTCAACTTTGTGCCTGAGATGAGCGATATCTTCATCAAGGCTGTCACAGTCGGGGTGACATTCGGGATAGCAGCCTGCGGATATGGCAAATGAGCTGTCATATTCCTTGATAAAGGTGATAAGGTCGGAGGCATATTCAAAATCATGCTTCGGAGGCCTTTCGGGATTTATATCCCCTCTCAGCGCAAGGATGTTGGTAATGTCATGTGCCTTGAGATCATCAAGAATTGCGATTATATCCGACTTTGTGTTGCTGACACAGGTAAGGTGTGCAGCAGTGTCGATGCCCATATCCTGTATATGGGAGCATATCTTCTGTGTTATATTGTCCCCGCCGGTCCCCCCTGCGCCGTATGTGACGCTTATGAATGCGGGATCCAGAGCTTTGAAGCTTTTGAGGGTATCGAATATGGTGCTGTCCTCCATGTTCTTTTTGGGAGGGAATACCTCAAAGGAGAGGATGCAGCTTTTACCGTTGAATTTTTCAGATAGTTTCATGTTGTTCCTCGTGTCGGTAACTTATTTTATTTGATGCCTGAACGGGGCAAGGGGCAGACCATTGCTGCCGAACAGCCTCACTTCCGCGTAATTTGTCCATTGATAGCGCACCGCTGTGGGGCAGCTCACCTTTTCGGAGGATATGATGATCTTTCCGTCGGAAAGATCCACCTCATCCGCCTTGTGGAATATACCGTCACTGCCCGCGATCTCAAAATCATCATTTACAGGCGAAGTGCATTTCCATCCATCCCCGACATTCTCGAAATATGCGGTCACTTTATCCTTCCCATACTGGCAGCCGGTGAGCATCGGTGCGCAGGCTGTGTTTTTATCCACCATGCCGTATACCATATACAGCGCCTGTAAAGCCAGTCTGTGAGCCACAACTGTCTTATCTGCCGGATGGATATTGTTGAATTCTCCGCAGTCCAGAGCCACTGCAAGGCCTGTATTCCGCAGTTTCCTGTATACATTCATCTGCGCCTCACGGATAAGGCACCAGTTCTTTGTATCATCATCACCGACCCAGCGGTGCATAGGCAGCTGCACGAATATAAATGGCATCAGTCTGTCATCCCAAAGCTCTCGCCAGTTGTCTATCATCATAGTGAGAAGCTTTTCATAGATGAACGGTTTGTGGTCATCTGATTCGCCCTGATAGTATATGCATCCCCTTACCGTATAGGGGGCGATGCGTTTTAGCATCGTTTCGTAAAGGCCGCCTGCACGGAATGGTGAGTGAGTGCCCAGAGGCTCGGGATAGCGTGCCTCCCCTGCGAATGCCTGCGCTTCCTCCCAGGTCCCGTTGGGATTTCTGGCATAGAATTCATTTATCTTTGGCTGCCATTGTGCCACATATTCGTTATATTCATCCAGTTCCCTGAGGTATTCCTCTTCGGTCTTGCCTACCATGGCATCTTCAAGCTCGTCTACATAGCTCTTTGTGTCACAGTCTGCCCGCAGCCTTTCGGTATCTGTCCAGGCTGATGCGGATGTGCCGCCCCAGTTGCAGCCTATTATCCCTACGGTGACACCCATCTTGACAGCTATCTCTTTGCCGAAATAATACCCCACAGCCGACCAGTACCTTGCATTTTCGCTGTCGGCTGTATGCCAGCAGTTGTCCCTTTCGTCTATATAGAAGAATTCATCTATATAAGGGTTCTTTTTTGTATAGTAGAACCGCACATCCGAGGATGAGCAGTTTTTCAGCTCCTCTGCACCGTGTTTTTCGTTCTGCAGCTCCAGTTCCATATTTGACTGACCGCCTGCGATCCATACCTCGCCGATACATACATCGGTGAATGTTATGGTATCATCGCCGTCGGTTATGGTCATCACAAGGCCTTTTCTGTAGGTCTCCTGAGGTGGAAGGACTGCACACCATCTGTTTTTCACACAGGTACATTCCGTATAAGTCCCGTCAAGATCTACCCTGACAGTCTTACCGCTGCGGTCGTATCCCCATACTTTGATGGGTCTCCCCTTCTGCAGCACCATATTATCGGAAAATATCGCAGCAGCTCTCAGAACACTCATATATCCCCTCCGGCAATAAAGAGGGTCCCCACCTGTTTGCCGTCCATAAAATCATAGAGGTTTTCGGGGCGGCGGCCGTTGATTATAGCCATGTCAAAGCCTGCCTCCATAGCGATCTGCGCAGCGTTTATCTTGGTAGCCATACCGCCTGAGCCCAGTGAGGAGCCTGCTCCTCCTGCAAGTGCCTTGATCTCATCGGTGATCTCATAGATATAGGGTATAAGGCTGGCATTTTCGTTCTTATGAGGATCGCCGTCAAAAAATCCGTCAATGTCGGACATGATAATGAGCAGATCCGCATGGGTGAGCACTCCAACCTGTGCGGCAAGGCTGTCATTTTCGCCCATTTCAAGTTCGAGTTCATCTATGGCAACGGTGTCATTTTCGTTAACTATGGGGATTATGCCCCTTTCGATGAGCCTGAAAAATGTATTTTCAACATTGTTCTTACGGGGTGTGCTCAGCACATACTTAGTCAGGAGTATCTGTGCAACATTTATATTGTATTCACCAAACAGCTTGTCATAGAAATACATGAGTTCGCACTGACCCACAGCTGCACATGCCTGCTTCATAGTAGTTTCTCTTGGGCGTTCGGAAAGCCCCATTTTCTGCAGGCCCATAGCGATAGAGCCCGATGACACAAGGATTATTTCCCTGCCGCTGTTCTGCATATCCGCAAGTGCCTTTACAAAACGCTCCGTCCTGCGGATATTGAGCCTTCCCGAACTGTGAGTAAGTGTGGAAGTACCGATCTTTACGACTATTCTTTTCTTGCTGTTTATATCGAACATTATTTATCTTTCCCATCAGGTTTATTGTGGTGTCCGGTTAGAACACCGATATTTATTTTACCACGTTTTTTTGTTTTTTTCAAGTGGTATATGGCAAAAACAGTAAATGTCACAAAAAAACAAACTCAGCAGCACAGAAGGACTGTGCTGCTGTGAATGATATGTATCATATATCTGTCACGCCCATGGAATGGAGCTGAGATGTCAGTCTGTTTACCTTTGCCCTGCATACGCTTACTTTGTTTGTAAGCTCATCATGTCTCCTTCTTTCTGCTTCTATACCCTCTTTTGCCTTTTCGATCTCAGCATACTCTGAAGGATTGGATTTCGGATCCGCTTTCTTGGTCTCGATGGTTTTTTGATAGCTTGCTATCTTCTTCTCGCAGGAACTTACTTCACTTTCAGCGGAACTAAGTTCTCTTTTAGCCTCAGAAAGCTCCTTTTTGAGCCTTGTTTTCTTCTCGGAAATAGTTTCCTCTTTATCTTCTGCAACAGGCTTAGGCGCAGAAACTACTTTTTCTCTGGTCTTGACCGTAACGGCACCGGACTCAGTGAGCTTCACATATTTGCCGCTTTCATCCTTTACAAGTGAACGTATCTTGAAACGGTATGAAGTGTTGGACGAAAGGTCTGTTATGGTGCAGGATGCTGTAGCCATGGTCTTGTATGTTACATACTTTCCCTGTGCTGTGTCATATTTGTACACTCTGTACCCATCTGCACCCTCTTGTTCTTCCCATACCAGTCTTATGGAATCCTCAGTGCGCTTTTCTGCTCTTATACCATAAGATGCTGCACAGGCAGGCACGAACATCGCAGACAGTGCCAGTATCACAGCAGATATAGCTGCAATTATTATCTTGTTTATCTTTTTCATCCGAATTCTCCCTTTATATTATCTCATCCATGGAGATCTTTCTGCGTTCAGGCGTATGAACGGAAATATCTCCGAGTTTCAAGATATCATCCTCGGTTATGTCATCCATATAAGTGTTTTTATTTTCCGCTGATCTCTTTGTGATCTGTTCATCAGAATAGAGCCTTGCAGTATACTGTTTGGCATAAAATGCACCGTTGAAGAACGGATAACCGGGTAATTTGCTGAGCCTGTCGATCTGCTTATAACGCGTGAGCAGAAAGCACTGAGCACACAGAGCTATCAGCCCTAAGGCCGCACAAAATACCATCAGTGCCAGCATAACGGTCATATAGAACACCAGATATATACAGCACGCAACAGTATATTTTCTGACTTTTGTTTCGGAAAGCCCTACCAGCACTGCCAGTGCGAGACTCAGTATAAGCACAAAGAATGCATTGATACCCTGTTCAGCGGAAAGCCCCAATGAAAGGGCTGTTCCCCACATACTTGCCAACCCCGTAATTATGCCAAGGAAAGCCGCGGGAAATGAGAGTATAAAACATACGAGAAATACGTTATTCACTCGTCTATATTCACTTCTCCACTGTGAGAGCTGTTCTTCCGGAACGCCGTCTATATTGTCGTTTATGATCTGTTCTTCAAAGGGATCACCCTGCAGAAGATCAGTCTTCATCAAAGTTGCCCGGGATATGGAGCTGCTTGTTGGGTATCCTTTTCAGAGGCGAATATATGAACTTGTTACAGCTGTCGCTCGTGCCGACTATGCCCTTTTTCTCACAAAGAACCTTATCTCCGCTTTTAGCTCGTGTCCCGAAATTACAATACTGACACTGAGGAGGGATATGTTCACCGAAATATTTCTTTCTTGCCATTTAGATCCGTCCCTTCGCTGTAAAAAAGCAATACTAAACAGAATCGCATGGATGAGCTGTCCGTTCTGAAAGCGCACTTATCATCATCCATAAACAAATTCTATTATATTATAACACATAAATATTCACTTTTCAATTTATTTGGAATATATTTAAAAATTTCAGCATTTTTCACAAAAAATATTGTAATTTATTACAAGTATCATCAACAAGAGGTCAGAGAGGTTTGCGTCTCACATCCACTATCTCATAATCACCGTTTACCTCGGGAAGTTCGAGATCGCCCATTTCAAAATCATCATCGGAGGGCAGCTTGGTCATAGGCGGCTTAGAATACTCACCCCTGAGCCTTGCATTCTGATAATCCACATATTTCTGCTGATCCTGGGAAAGGAGGCCTGAGATATTGAAGCTGAAATCGGGATAGCCAGGTTCTTTTTTCAGCTTTTCCATCGTGGAAAATGCTGTCATGAAGAAGAATGAGCCACATACCTCCGCTATCATGAGGAGCATGAAGATAAGGCTGTCACGGGTACGAACAGGTTCGAAACTGAATATGATATTTACAAAGCATAGAATCAGGAGGATAAAGGATACTATGGATAATATGTACAGCGGGGATGTCTTTTCAAATGCATCCGCACAGAATGCAAGTATCACGAAGGGAAGACCCAAAAGCGCTGTTATGGCACATACCGGGAAATAGATGACATCCGGTATCTCTTCCGCAAGAAAAAGTGTGATAAAGGCATATCCTGTATTGTGGAGCGATACCCACAGATAGATATTGAGCAGACTTCCCAGCCAGAGTACTATATTGCCGAAGATCATAGTCCATCTGTACCATCTGAGCCTTGTTTTGACACGGCTCATAAGCATCTGATTCTTTGCCATCTCATCTTCCGCACGGGCACTTTCTATCAAATGACGGCTCATCTCTTTCTCCTGTTCTGCTGTTATCCTGTGATGATATTCTTATTTCCTGATTATTATCCTGCCTGAGGGACTGCTTGTTTCTCCGCTTGCCTTGCCGGATTCGAGTATGAATACATACTGTCTGTCTTTTCCGGAGGATTTCTTGACATTTATGGTCTGA
>JAFPYQ010000064.1 GCA_017394475.1 Oscillospiraceae bacterium
ATCTTTAAGAAGGTCATAGAGGAAAACGGTATCGCCTTTGACAAAAGCATGATGAGCTATGGCGAGTTCTGGGCAGCTCCTACGAGAACTGCGGTCAACAGGCTGATAGACAGCGGCAATATCCCCGAAGCCGTGATATGCGCCAATGATATAATGGCGCTCAATGCTGCTGATGTGTTGAAGCAGAGAGGGTACCGTGTCCCCGAGGATGTCATTGTCACAGGCTTTGACGGCATAGATGACGTTTTCTATTCCGACCCCAGGATATCCACCGTGAACTGCAGCTCCGAGCCCCTGGCAGAGGCTGTGGGTCAGCTCATCCTGTCTATGCAGAGGGGTAAGAGCGTAAGCAAAAGGCAGCTCATCACCCCTAAGCTCCAGCCTGCACATTCATGCGGCTGCCCCGATACCGCACCGAAAAGGAACATATCGCTGCTCAATGATAAATTCTATCGCTATCAGGATGATATAAGAGTATTCCAGGACATCGAGATGAGGATGCAGATGTGCAGGAACACAAAAGAGCTGCATAATGAGATAAGATGTGCCATACTCCATGATATGTGCTGTATCACCGACAGCGATTGTTTCCGCAGTGACCGCAGCTATTTCAGCACGGAAAGCGAGAAGATGCTTTCCGGGGATCTGTGCGTGCTCTATGATTCCGAGGATGACAGCGGGGTACATCACCTTGAAAGGGGAGGCATCATCCCGTCGCTGTACAAGCGCATCAATGAGGGCTATCCGCTGATATTCAACCTGATGTACTTCATGGATAAGCCCATGGGCTATATCTGCTATTTCTTCAAAAACTATGACCTGACGGACTACTCAAAGACTGCAAGCATCTCCGGAGCGCTGAGCATCGGCCTTGGCGGCTTTGTGAATATGCAGTATCAGCAGTATCTTCTTGAAAAGATAGAGGATATGTACAAATACGATCCGCTCACAGGGCTGTACAACAGGCGAGGCTTTTCCGCAGCGCTGAAAAAGCTGCTGGGGAGCAGTGCAAACAGGGTCTTCACGGTCATCATGGCAGATCTTGACGGCCTGAAATCCATAAATGACGGATACGGCCATGAAAGCGGTGATACTGCCATAGCGGCAGTGGCGGGCGCACTGAAAAGCTCCTGCCCCAAAGGCACGCTCTGCATGAGATACGGCGGGGATGAGATGATCGCCTTTATTCAGGGCACCTGCGATGTGAAAAAGATAACAGCCGACATAGACCGCTATCTTATGCACTTCAATATGGAGCATGAGGAGCTGTCAGACATTTCCGCGAGCTGCGGTGCATATACTACTGCCATATCGGACATTTCCGCCATAGAGGATGCGATACGCATCGCCGATGAAGAGATGTATAAGGTAAAGAAGAAACACAGGAGAAAGAGATAGACCATCACTTTTCAATAAAAAACGACCTCTGCCGCATAGCAGGGGTCGTTAGTTTTACTTTATGACTTTTGTGCCCTTTTTCTTATTATGTGTCGCCTTTTTGCCCTCTATTGGTGCTTCTTCTCCGCCCTTGTCGATAAATACTGCATCCTCGGGATCAAGGGGCTTGAGGAAATCATATTCGGGATTGTCCTGCCCGCGCTCCTTGTAGTAAGGGTCTATGACACGCTTCTGTATCAGCGGGTAGCAGTTGAACATTATCAGGAATCCGAACAGTCCCAGCAGTATGCAGGGGAACAACAGGAATATCAGCGGATTTGAAAGGAAGTACATTATGATGACGACTGCCGTGGAAAGGAGTATTATCACAAGGGTGATTATGCTCGTCTTGAGCTCAAGGCAGGTGAGATAGAATGAGTTCTTTATGATATCCTTGAATCCCAGTGTAGTGGATACGATCATGGGATAGATGTAGAAATTCATCATCGCCACAGTCAGGGCAAAGCCCACGGAGACCACACAAAGCACAGTATAGAACGTTCCGCTGCCTCCTGCTTCACGCTGTGCATCAGCCATTGCAGGGTAAACATTGAGGGATGCGAACAGGCTCAGGATGAATACGATATCTATGAGTCCCATGGGTACGGACTTTTTCCAGTTTTCGGTAAAGCCCTTGAAAAAGTCATGCAGGATAAAGGTGTCCTTGTCGAGGACATAGCTGCGCAGTACCTTTGTCATTCCCGCTATGGCGGGGCCTATCGTCACCACGGGCAGACAGAAGAGGCTGGTGAGCAGCGACAGCTTTACCATTTTCCAGAATCGCTCCAGATACATATCCCAGAAGCGGAAAAAGGGTTTCTTCCTGGGTGCATTCTTTGCTACGCCCGAACCTGCGCTGGTGTAGTCCTTGCCAAGAAAAGGAAACAATGCCATTCTATCAACTCACTTTACTTGCTGAGCTCGTAAGCCCTTTTTGTGCATCTGCCGCAGCAGTCCTTTGTTATCCCCACAAGGTCGCCCTCATAGAGAGCATCGAGACCTGCAAGGGTGGTGCCTCCGGGAGAGGATACCATTTTTATCAGCTCATCCACTGTCTTGCCGGACTTTGTGAGCATTGCCGCACTGCCTATGAGGGACTGTGCGAACAGGTTCAGTGCCTTGCCGCTGTCTATGCCGTTTTCCGCTGCATATTCAACGAATGCCTTTGCATAAAGGTAGATGAATGCGGGAGATGAGCCGTTTATGGCGATTATCTCCTTCATCTTGTCAAGAGATATCTCCTCTGTTATGCCGCCTGTGCGGAAGATATCGCACACTGCGGAAAAATCATCCTGTGAGGTGTATGTTCCCCTTGCTAGGGCAGTAGCACCTTCACCCAGAAGGAAGGGTGTGTTTGGCATTACTATGACACAGGGGACATTCACGCCGAGAGTGCTTATAAGATAGTCCTCTGTTATGCCCGCTGCGATGGAAACAAGCACGTTGTTCTCCGTTACATATCCCTTCATGGAGGGGAGCACGGCATCAAAGGTCTGGGGCTTGATGGCAAGGAAAATGAACTTGCATTCCTGCGCCAGCCTCTGAGCGCTCTCACATGGAACAACGCCTGTTTTTGCAAGTGCCTCCACCTTTGCGGAGTCACTGTCAACGATATGTATCTCGGCATCCATACCGCTGCGCCGGATACCTCCGATGATAGCGCCGCCCATATTTCCGCCGCCTATGAAACCTATCTTGAGCATATTTTCACCTTATTCAGAAATATTATCGGTATCTTTTACTGCTATGGCATTTGCAGCCGTCGCCTTCGGTGCGCTGCGGAACACGGTCTTTGAATACAATGTGAGCACAAGTGGGAGTATGATAAGCATGAGGGGCATATCGGCCGCAAGCTCTGCAAGGTTTTTGAGCAGTCTGCCGGAGATTATCACCGACAGTGATTTCTGCGGGATGAACCCGTAGTGCATATTTGCAGTGGTGTTCATTATCATGTTGATGATGAGCACATCAAAGAGCCTTGCGCCTATTATCCTCAGTGCTATCTCCGTCAGGCTGAGGCCGAAGAACTTTGCCTTTTCTTCATCGGAATACATGTGTCCCCATCTGCGGTACAGGATAAGACCGTACATCATTCCCTGAAATGCGCCGATGAGAGTGTACAGCGGCAGGAAAGCACCGTCGGGGTGCACCATGAAGCCCAGCACATCGCATATAGCACCGGAAAGACAGCCTACCACAGGACCAAACAGCATACCGATGCAGGAAAGGGGGATGAATGCAAAATTTATCTTCCCGAAGGGTGTGGTGATGGTCAGTGCCTCTATCGCCATGGAAAGGGCGATGAGCATTGCTGTGAGGCAAAGATTGAGCAGCGCTGTGCGTGCCTTTTTGCCCCCGGTGAGTTCCTTTGAAGAAAGTACGAATAAATCAAAAAATCCTTTCATTGTTAGTCCTCCTTATACTGTCTCGTGCATTATAAAGAGAATGAAAGGATAACATTCTTGTTATAATGCATTAAGCGGGATGCGACAGATGTACCGCTGCCATAAGAGGCATTCGTCCGTGACACAACTCCCCGTTGTCACGGCACTGTACGCACATCTGTCTACTCTGTAATGCGTGGTATCCCTGCGGTCTTATTAAACTGCAGAGAAACGTTCATCAATATGCGAGCTCGTCGCACATTCTCAGAAGTTCGGTATCGAAGGGCTTCTTCATGGTAAGAGCTTCCTGGATATCAACATCTATGATCTTACCGTGCTTGAGTCCTACTACCCTGTTTGTCTGGCCGTCGCACAGAAGCTCTACTGCGCGGTAGCCCATCTGGCTCGCTGCCACTCTGTCGCGTACAGTGGGGCTGCCGCCTCTCTGTACATGGCCTAAGACTGTGAGCCTTGTGTCAATGCCTGTGAGCTTCTTGATGTCCTCGGTGATCTTCTCGGAACTGTCAACGCCCTCGGCAACTACTACGATGAAGTGCTCCTTCTGGGTCTCGTGAGCCTTGCGTATCTTTTCGGCGATGTAATTGATATCATAGGGTGTCTCGGGTGTGCAGCATGCGATAGCGCCGGAAGCCATTGCAACATTGACAGCTATCCAGCCTGCGTGCCTGCCCATTACCTCTACAACGCTGCAGCGATCGTGAGACTGCGATGTGTCACGCAGCTTGTCGATCATTTCGAGAGCTGTGTTCATGGCAGTATCATAGCCGATGGTGTAGTTGGTGCACTGGATATCATTGTCGATAGTGCCGGGGATGCCGATGCACTTGATGCCGCCGATCCTTGAAAGGTCTGCCGCACCTCTGAATGAACCGTCTCCGCCGATGACTACGAGGCCTTCGATGCCAAGTTCATGGCACTTGTCAGCTGCCTTCTGTACATATTCGGGCTGCATGAATTCCTTGCAGCGGGCAGTATAAAGGATAGTTCCGCCCCTCTGGATTATATCCGAAACATTTCTGGGCTTGAGCTCCTTACATTCACCGTTGAGAAGACCGTTGTAACCCCTCTGGATACCTATCACACGAAATCCCTTGCGTATAGCAGCTCTTGTCACCGCTCTGACCGCAGCGTTCATGCCGGGAGCATCGCCGCCGCTGGTGAGCACTCCTATTGCCTTAGCCTGTTCACCCATCTGATTTGTCCTCCGTTCGCCGCCGCTTGATGACCGCGGCCTTGCATACTTTACTTTTTCCTTTCAATCAACGATACCTGCCCTCAGGTCATCGCCATATCAACAACGATACACATAATCGTCCAAAAATTATTTTACCACAAATATAAAATTTGTCAAGTTAAATTTGTGTAAATTATCCGAAAATCGTATACTCTGTTTGGGCAAAATTTTGTCTTGTAAAAGATGGTATTTGTGTACAATGCACAATATTTTTCGTTTTTTTTATAAAATGTGGAAATCATTGCGATTTTGTGGTAAAATAACTGTGGTATGATCCATACTCAACATTTGAAAGCAGGTGATACGATGATCTTTATTACAGGTGATACCCACGGCGACTATAACGACTTCTGCAGCAGGATGGACAAAGCCCGCCCCGCTCCCGGAGATACTGTGATAGTAGCGGGAGATTTCGGATTTGTCTGGTGGACAAAGAACCAGAAGGAAAACCTTGAAAAGCTCAAAGAGCTGCCCTGTACCATAGCCTTTGCGGACGGCAATCACGAGGATTTCGGGATGCTGTATTCCTACCCCGAGGAGGAGTGGAACGGCGGACGGATACATCGTATCGCTCCTAATATAGTCCACCTGATGAGAGGGCAGCAGTTCGTCATAGAAGGCATGTCATTCTTTGTCATGGGCGGTGCTTATTCCATCGATAAGGCATTCCGCACCGAGGACTATACCTGGTGGAAGGAAGAGCTCCCCACGGACGAAGAATACAAGACTGCCGCGGCGACCCTTGAAAAATGCGGGTATAAAACGGACTACATTATCACCCACACCATTCCCGAGGCGGTGTTTTACCGTATACCCATGACCCCGGAACAGGATGAGAAGGAACTTTCGGGCTTTCTTGAATGGGTGCGGGAAAAGACAGAATACAGGCAATGGTTCGCGGGGCACATCCACATTGACGAAAAATATGATGATCTGAAAGTCAGGATACTTTATCATGATGTGGTCACCCTTCCCGTGACCGACTATGCCGAAGTCTTCTGATGACCGACCAAATGCAGATAAAGGACAGATAGATATGTGCGGATTTACAGGATTTACAAAAGCATCCGAAATAGCAGAGACAGACAAAGTCCTCACCGGTATGATGAACAGGATAGTTCATCGCGGCCCCGATTCCGAGGGCAGGTATATCGATGATGATATCGCCATGGGATTCAGGCGCCTGAGCATAATCGACATAACCGAC
>JAFPYQ010000065.1 GCA_017394475.1 Oscillospiraceae bacterium
AATTCGGATATGTGGGGGCTGTGTGCCCTGCTCCGGGTCTTGTTGAGATACCGGGTTCCGGTATGCACCCGGGTCAGCTCAAGCAGGAGGATATGAAATACGGCGATAATATGCCCTATGTGCTGTTCATAAGCTCATCTAAGGCAGATAATGTCGTGACCACCTTCCCCGATCTTTACAGGAAGATATATACCGAAAACGGTGTGGACTTTCTGTCCCATGAGCTCACATCAACAGGGCACGATCATTCCAGCGTGAAGCCTCACCTGTACAACTACCTGCAGTTTCTGTTCAAATAACAGGATGTGTACGTACAACATACTCAAAAGTATGGTATCATCACAAAAGATGACGGGGATCATCATACCCGGCTGACAACCGGGATATTGAGGAAAGATAACAAAAAATGTGAATTTTTCGTTAAAAAAATTCCCGAGTTCTTGAATATTTCCTGAAAAGTGGTATAATTAATAAAACTAAATGCGTATCCCGTCGGGATAGGTACTTACGCGCATGAAGGAAAGGAAACGTAACATGAAGAAGAACAGGATAATAACAGCGCTTATGGCTGCTGTGATGGTCACCGCTTTCAGCAGCTGCGAATCCGGAGATATTAGTTCTGCTCTGCAGGGTCCTACCACACAGGCACCTGTAACAGAGGCTAAGGTGACATATAACAACCTTGCGGAGCTTGACGGTAAATTCCTCGGACTTCAGCCGGGAACTAACTTTGACCAGCTTATACTTGAAAGGCTGCCAAATGCGATGTTCAAGAACTATGACAGCTTTCCTGAGCTCCTCGATGCGCTCAAGCAGGGCAAGATAGACGGATTCCCCAGTGATGAACCCGTTGTACTGGCTGCTATGGCAACAGATGATTCCATCAAGATGCTCGATGAATATATCGAGGCTGCAGATTTTGCCTATGCTTTCCCCAAGACCGAAGAAGGCACTGCTCTGTGCGAAGAATTTTCCGCATATATCGACGAGCTTAAGTCCAGCGGAAAGCTCGAAGAATACAAGATGAAGTGGATGGGCGCCGATGAAAGCGCAAAGACCGTGCTTGACATCTCAATGCTGCCCGCTACCAAGGGTACCCTCAATATGGTGACAGAGGCTGACTATGAGCCCTTCAACTATTTCAAGGAAGGCAAGGTAGTAGGTCTTGATATCGACATTGCTGCTGACTTCTGCAAGGCAAAGGGATATGCACTCAATGTTGAAGTTACCGAATTTTCCAAGATCATCCCTGCTATCCAGGAAAGCAAGTATGATTTTGCAGGTGCGGGCATAACCGTTACCGATGAAAGAAAAGAAGTGGTCAACTTCTCATCGCCCAATTATTCAGGCGGTGTGGTAATGGTCGTAAGAAAGTAAGCTGATAAAAAAACTCCGGACACGCGTTCCGGAGTTTTTTTCTGTATGGATAAAGGGCAAAAAAATACCCGGAACCAACGGCTCCGGCAGATAAGATGATGAAAGATCTGTTGTATGAAGAATAAGGATGCATCAAATTCGTTCCGGATAAGTTACAGCAGGTATCCCTGCTGTTCGATCATAAACCGCTCGTCCGGAACTCATTTACATTTTCCCTAAAGTATATGATACCACATTACCATGTATATATCTATCAGGTTTATGTTATTTATATCAGAATTTTGTTGACACTTTTTCTCCGATGTGATATACTGTTAAAAACAGCGCTTTTTTGAAGAGCAGAATGTGTGGAGGTGAAGATATGCACGAAAAGGAATTCAGTCATAAGGCGTTTATAAACAGGGAATACTCCATCGTCCATACCCCGTTTGAGAAGGAATTCGAGTTCTATAATTATGTGAAGACAGGGGATACCGAAAACGTCAGGAGGACTATGACCCCTCTGGGCAGCGGCAATGCAGGAAAGCTGTCCGATGATCCGCTGCGCAATCTCAGGTATCATTTTGTGGTCACGGTGGCACTGGTGACAAGGTTCTGCATAGAGGGCGGCATGGAGCCCGAAAAGGCATATACCATGAGCGATATGTATATCCATAAATGTGACAGGGCACGCTCCGAAAATGAGATACATGCGCTCCACAGGGAGGCTGTACTGGGATTTACAAAACACATGAACGGAGTGCTCAGGAAGAACGTGTATTCAAAGCCTGTCATACTTGCGATGGATTATATCTATGACAATCTCCATTCAAGGATCACCGTGGAGGAGATAGCCCGCCATACAGACCTCAGCGTGTCCTATATATCAAGATTGTTCCACAGCAGTACAGGTCTCACCATCACCGAGTATATCATGAAAAAAAGGGTGGAGGCGGCGGAAAATATGCTGCGCTATTCGGATAAGCCCTCCGCGGAGATAGGCAATTACCTTGCTTTTTCCTCCCACAGCCATTTCATAAGCATATTCAAGAAACACACAGGCCTTACTCCCGAACAGTACCGCAGGAAATACTTCCGTACCAGTGCCTTGCAGGAGAATGACAGCTGATATGCACTATTTTATGGCAGGAATCTGATATATATCGCATATTCATGATATTATGATAAGCGGGGATGTGTTATGATATCAGCATAAGATCATGCCCTGCCCGACCCTCGGGTAGGGGACTGTTAAGATATGAAAAGGCGGTACATAAATGAAGATATCATCACTTATTTCGGCGATCACCCTTGCAGCCGTTATGTGCGGCTGTTCTGCAGCAGAGACAGCACAGATCGCTCCCGATGCAAATGTTCAGCTTGCATCAAGGACTGTGGAGACCACAGTCTCCGAAAATGAAGTTCCCGATGACGGCTCGGTCTTCACCGACCTTACAAAGGGCGATTCCGATAAATACACCTGTGCCGATGGCTGGTGCAACGGCAGTATGTTCAATGTCACCTGGAGAAAGGATAATGTCCGTTTTGAAGACGGCGTTATGAAATTGTTTATTGATAAGGACAAGCAGCCCTCTGACGGTGTGCCCTATTCCGGCGCAGAGTACCGCTCCAATGACTTTTTCGGCTATGGCCGCTATGAGGTGGAGATGAAGGCGATAAAGAATGACGGCGTCGTGTCATCATTCTTCACCTACACAGGCCCCTCCGATGAAAACCCGTGGGATGAGATAGATATAGAGATACTGGGCAAAGATACCACAAAGGTGCAGTTCAATTACTTCACCAACGGCAAGGGCGAGCATGAATATCTGTATGATCTGGGCTTTGATGCCTCCGAAGGGTTCCATACCTATTCATTTGAATGGCATGAGGACAAGATAGTATGGTTTGTGGACGGCAAAGAGGCTCATACCGCCGATAAGGATATACCGGTGACAGAAGGACGCATCATGATGAATACCTGGTGCGGGAAGGGCGTTGACGGCTGGCTGAAAAAGTTCGATGACACAAAGCTGCCCGTTCACGCAGAGTATAAGAGCATATCGTATAAGCCTTTTGAGTAAAAAGCATCAAGCAGTAAAGCGAATAAACGGTACCTGGTGGCAAATTTGATATTCCACACAAAAAAATCAACGACATGGCTGAGAGCTGGTCCGTGATGGGGTTGATTATTTCGGTGGGATATGATATAATAGAATGGAAGTCATATCATTGTGGCGGGCATAAAACGCACTTGACCCGACACAAAGGCAAACACGGTGTTATCAGGTATCAGAGGAAACGAACATGATCGGCGGCAAAAAGATCACAGCATTATGTACATCACGGATATATGATCCTCAGGAGCATGAGTTCATTCGGCTGCTGAGTGAATTCCTGCGCGCCAATAACAATATCCTTTTCATATATACCCTCAATACCGATCTTTACTGGGAAGAGGACAACAAGAATACCGAGGCGAAGCTGTTCGGGCTCATGGACTATTCTGTGATAGATACAGTGATAGTCATGGATGAAAAGATCAAGAGCCGCAAGGTGGCGGAAAAGATAATATCCTCCGCTAATAAGCGCGGTGTGCCCGTGGCAGTGGTAGACGGCAGCTATCCGGATACCGTTTCCGTGGATTTTGACTACGGACGGGGCTTTGAACAGATAGTCCGCCATGTGGTGGAGTTCCATAAGGCAAAGAAGTTGCATTTCATAGCAGGGATAAAGGGGAACAAATTCTCCGATGAACGCATTGAGAT
>JAFPYQ010000066.1 GCA_017394475.1 Oscillospiraceae bacterium
ATGCCTGTAAAAAAGGGCAGATCGCATGCGGTTTTTCCGCAAAGAAAAGATCGGAGATACTGAAAGAACACCGTGCTGTTGTGGCACGGGCAAAAGAGATGTCCGACAGCAGGCTTTGTTCCTCTTACCTTATGGGGGCTTATTTCATAGCGATGAACCGCTGTTCCGGCCTTGATGCGGAAAAAAATTATGAGATATTGGCCGATGCTCTTAAAAACAACAGGATGTTCAAAAAAGCTATGGGTTCTGCGGAGGACTATCTCGCTGAAGATAAGATACCCGGAAGGATGGAATGGGCACGTCAGATCAGCAGCGCAAAGGGCGAAAACAACTGGTCTGTGGAGGTACTTCCGAAAAGCGCGGACTATGACCTGGGCTATAACTATTATGAATGCGGCATCTGCAAGCTCTGTAAAGATGAAGGCCTTCCGGAGATCGCAAAATTCCTGTGCAGACTTGACTATGTGATAGCCGATATTATGGGAGCCCACCTTGAACGCACCAAAACGCTTGCGGAAGGTGCGGATATGTGCGATTTCAGATACAGCGTAAAGAAATAGAGGAAACGTATGAAAACAGCGATACAGATACTTGACTCGAAAAAAGAGTACAGAAAAGAAATAGAAAGGATACTCGGAAAAGAGCAGCGTATTAAGTTCTGGCATAAAGCCGCATCAAGACTGCACCGATATCTTGAAAAATATAAAGACCTGCCCCGTGGGGTACATTCTCACACCGATGAAAAGATATTTCCCGCGGCTGCGGTGTACCTGACTGCAAAGGAATTCATGACCGAAGAACAGGCTTATGCAGTTATCGAAAATGCTTCGATAAAGATATGCGCGAAACTTGAGCCCCTCAAAACGGTAATGAAAATACCGTTTATGCCTGAATTTTTCGTCAGAATGTGGGATCCGATGACAAAAAACATGTTTGGTCCTTCCTGCGGATTCAAAAACAAGTTCTATCCAAAGGAAAAGGGCTCCTACCGCATGGATGTCCTGAAATGTCCATACATGACCTATTTTACGAAACTCGGCTGTCCTGAACTGACCAGGATATTCTGCGAAAATGACGAGCGTATCTACGGACATCTGCCGGGAATTGTTTTTGAGCGCAAGGGTACCATCGGCAAGGGCGCAGAAAGATGTGATTTTTATATCAGAAAGGCTTAGTAATGTGGGAAAAGCATCAGATATAAAGGAGAATACGAATGGTAAAAGTAAATACCCTGAATGAAAAGGAAATAAGAGCCATAGGAGATGCCTTTGCCGATCATGAATATGATACTTCTGAATACGGAATGTCATATCTCGGCAAGAACAGACGGGCGGTCAGTGATTATATCTGTGCCTATGTGCGCATGGCAATAAACGAACGCATATTATGGTCAACGAGTGAGCGGCATGAAGCATTCATCGCATTTATGATGTCCGATAGGAATATGAGCATCTCCTCTGCGACAGGGTTACTCGGAAGCATCCCCCGCTGTGTGGATATATCCCATGTTATAAAGACTGCAAAAGGCGCTTTTCATTCGGGAAAAAGCTACAGAGATATACTGAAAAAGCTGAAAATACCATACATATATGTCGGCATGGTGGCCGTAAAAAAGGAGTATCAGCATCAGGGATACATGCGCAGGGTACTTAAAGCAGCATTTGAAGAAGGCAGAAGATATGCTGTGCCTGTTGTCCTGGAAACGGATGCTGTACTCAAACGTGACAAGTATATCCACCTTGGGATGGAATGTGCCGCAGAACACCATTACACGGACGGCGTTGTGCTGTATGACATGGTATATGAACCCGGAAATATGCCTAAGGAATGGAAAGAAGACACGGTACTCGGGGATATAGAGATACTATGCGGCAAGGATAAGAATATATGGGATCGTTTTGCCCCTGTTTACAGCAGCTTTGTAACAGGCACCCCCGGAAACAGAAAAGCTTATGAAGCCATGTACAGACGCATCAAAAAGATGGTATCCGACAAGGATGTTCTCGAGATCGCCACTGGCCCGGGCATAATAGCAAAGCAGGTGGCAGACAGCGCAGGCAGGATCATCGCTACGGACTTTTCCGAAAAAATGCTCGCAGTAGCACGCAGAGGCATAATTCCCGCAAATCTCACCTTTGAACAGGCAGATGCTTCCACTCTGCCCTATGAGGATGACAGCTTTGATGTTGTGATAATAGCAAATGCGCTCCATGTTATACCGGGAGCGGAGAATGTGCTTTCGGAGATAAAACGTGTGCTGAAAAGGGATGGACTGCTCATAGCGCCGAATTTTATCCATGACAACAAAAATAAGATCAGCGAGTTTTTCAGCAAGGCCCTTTCGGTTTCAGGCGTGAAGTTTGAATCAAAATGGGATGATACGGGCTATATCGGGTTCCTTGAAGAGAACGGGTTTGATGTGGTGCTGTCAAAAAAGCTGCCATCTACGATACCGCTTATGTATACAGAATGCAGGAGCCGGTGAGTTTGATAAACGGAGGGATGTTATGGAGTTTCTTGTAAGGCAGGCAATAAAGAGATACCTTAAACGGCATTATAGGCGTGATATGCGGCGCATTATCGCACGCGCGGAAAGGATACGGCCTAAGCTTGCAAAAAGAGCACCGTATCTCGGCGGGAAAGAAAACGCTCTTGCAAATAATTTTGATATGTTCATCCTTTTCCTTTCATATTATGAGGCATCAGGTCACCGCATGGCAGGTGATGCCATAGATGAGATCATAGAGGATATTTACAGGCACCTGAAATTCCTTGACATATTTATGGACATAA
>JAFPYQ010000067.1 GCA_017394475.1 Oscillospiraceae bacterium
CAAGATCGGGAGCCCACATCTGCTTGCTCACCCAGGGGACATCCTTCATGTGGAGAGCCTCGCCGTTGTCCTTGCATTCGGAATCAAGGCTGTCCATGGAAAGCACATGATAGTCCTCCATGTTGTAGACATCGCCGTCCTTGCTGTCTGCAATGGAGTGGTCCAGGTCATGGGAGGGGTAGATATATATTTTGCCGTCAAAAACATGTGCAGAGGGGTCTGCTGTATAGATATGCGATACAAGCGGTTTTCTTTCGTTGCTCATAGTATAGCTCCTTGTATATCAGTTCGGATCATAGATAATATCATTATACACCATTGTGACCATAAATGCAAGTTGCTTTTTGTGATGATGATATACATAAATTGTGGTTTTCCGCTGATACCGTGGTGCATCCGCCATAATACGCCTGTTTGCCACAGCGGGATTGATCCGCTCATTTTTTGGGCAAATCCCCGAATTTTTTACCGATCAGGTCTTGAAAAAAATACGGTTTTGTAATATAATATAAATAAGTATATCCGGAAGGGGTTGCCAGCCATGAAAGTCAGCAAAAGTGAACGATTGACCTTTGCGAGCCTTGCCCTCGCACTTGCCAATGATTACAGCAGTATTTATGTGATAGACCCCGTAGACGACAGCTATGTTGAATATACAGCGGACGGCGATGACAAGAAGCTGATACCTGTTTCGAGCGGCAGCAATTTCTTTGAGGATGTTCCCAAGAACTGCCGTGAACTGGTGTGGAAGGATGATCAGGAGTATTTCCTTGCCGCTTTCCGCAAGGAGACCTTTCTGCAGGCCCTTCAGGACGGCAGGTCTTTTTCCCTTACCTACAGGCTGAAAATAAACGGGTCTCCCAGATATTTCTTCCTGAAGACCATCAGAGCCAATGACAAGAGCGTGGTCATCGGTGTTCAGGATATACACGAACAGAAGCAGAAGGAACTGCTCGAGGAGGCAGCCAGCAGGAAATACTCCGAGATCGCAGGTTCCCTTGCAGGGCTGTTCGAGGTCATATACTACATAGATGTGAAGACAGGCCAATATACAGAGTATGGCGCCAGTGAAAACTTTGCAAAGCTGGGACTTGAAAGTGAAGGCAGCAACTTCTTCCGTAAGGTAAAGACCGATATGCGCAGACTGCTGCATCCAGATGACTGCCGGCGGATGATGGATGAACTCAGAAAGGACTCTTTGCTGAAAAAGCTAAGGGAGCAGCAGATGGTCACGATGAACTACCGTCATTTCATTGACGGAGAGGTGGTGTACATGCAGCTCCTCGCCTTCCGTCCCCAGAACGATGACGGGCGGATAGTCATCGGCGTGCTCAATGTGGATGCGCAGACAAGGCGCGATTCTGCGGGCAGGACCTATTCGCATATAGCCGAGGCACTGGCAGGGCGTTATGAAGTCATCTACTATGTGGATGTGGACAGCAACGAATACATCCAGTACAGTGCCAGTGAGCAGTATTCAAAGCTGGGCACCACCAAAAAGGGTGACGATTTCTTCGCTGATACCGAAAGGGATATAAAGAAGTACGTCTATTTCGATGATATGCCCCGCCTCCTTGCAGAGATGCAGAAGCCGAGACTGATGAACAATCTTGCACAGTCGGGCTTTGTATCCATCAACTACAGGCAGCTTCTGGGCGGCAGGCAGCAGTATATGAACATGACCGTGGTGCACCCGAAAAATGACGAGCACCATATAATACTGGGAGTGCTCAATACCGATCTGCAGGTGCGCCGTGAGCTCTCCATGAAGGAGATGACCCGTACCTTCAATGATATCGCCATGGCACTTGCGCAGCGCTATGAGGTCATCTACCATGTCAATATAATAACGAATGAATATACGGAATACAGTGCCAGTGAAAAGTATACCAAGCTGAAGGTGGGCGTGAAGGGGAAGGACTTTTTTAGGGAAACACGGGAGAATATGCAGCATGATATATATCCCGAGGATCTGCCTATGATGCTGGATTCCATGAAAAAGTCCAATCTGCTAAAAAGCCTTTCGGAATATGGGAAGACATTTCTCACCTATCGCCTTATGCTCGACGGCAGCCCTCAGTATGTATCGCTTTATGCGGTGCGCCCGAAGGAGGATTCCGAGCATATCATCATCGCTGTTGCCAATGTGGATGCAGCCAAGAGGATGGAGCTCGCATACAAGAATGCCCTGGATATGGCAAACACCGATGCCCTGACGGGGGTACTCAACAAGCGCGCCTATGTTCAGGCGGAAATAGAGATGGATCAGCTGATAGACAGGGATGAAAACCCCGATTTTGCCATAGTCATCTGCGATGTGAACGGCCTCAAACAGGTCAACGATACACGGGGGCACCATGCAGGCGATGAGCATATCCGCAGTGCCTGTGCTGTCATCTGTGAGACATTCAGGAACAGCCGCGTGTTCAGGATAGGCGGCGATGAGTTCGCAGTCATCCTCGAAGGCACCGACTATGAGAACAGGGTATCGCTCATGGTGAACTTCCGCAAGACCCTTGAAGAAAGAAAGGGCAGCGGTTTTGTGCTCCTTGCATCGGGCATATCCGATTTTGAACGCGGCAGGGATATGCGCACGCAGGATGTGTTCGAGCGCGCTGACAACCTTATGTATGACAACAAACAGATCTGCAAGGAGGAAAACAACAGGCTCATCTACAAGCAGCTCATATCTGCGATCTCATCCGCAGGCGATCAGAACGATTTTGCGTAAGGTGGGATGAGAAAATGAGTATCATATATTCTGTGATCTTTTTGCTCCTTATCATTTCCCTTGCTGTCTGTACAATAGCGGCAAGAAAGTCACCCAGGGTCATAGGCGGATCGGTGGCATTTCTGAACTGTGCGCTTATCCCGCCTGTTCTGGGCAATCTGTTGCTCCTTGTATCGAATGGTGTGATGATCTCTGCCGTTGGCTGTTATCTGTATTTTATCGGTATGGATCTTGTCCTTTTCAGCCTGATAAATTTCTCGGTAAAGTACTGTGAGAGCGCGGAGATCATGAAGAAGGTCTCAAAGGGGGCTTATGTGCTGCTTGCGGTGGATTCGCTGCAGATATTTCTGAATCTGATCACGGGTCATGTATTCAGCATGGATGAAACGTATATCGAGGGTGCCCTGCGGTACAGCTTTGTCCCCCATGCAGGGCTTGCCTTTCATAGGGTAGTGAATTACGGCATACTGGTCGCCATAGTTGTCATCTACATCATCATGATCTTCCGTATGCCCCGTATTTACAGGGAGCGGTACTCTGTCATACTGTATTCGATACTGCTCGGCGGTGCGTGGATGATGCTCAATATCATCGACCGATCCCAGATAAACACATCCATGATAGGGCTTGCGTTATCAGGTATCGTCATATACCATTTTGCAGTGCGCTACAAGCCCATGCGCCTGCTCGACAGGATGCTCTCGAACATAGTATCTGAGATGACCGAGGCAATGTTCGTATTTGACCCTACTCACAAATGTATATGGGCAAACGAACAGGGCTGCCGGATGGCAGGCTGCACCGAGAATGAGCTTGAAAAGGCTGTGGAAGTGCTCGTGGAGATGTTCGGCGACCCGAAGCGCCATTCGGACTCGAAGGTGCTCGAACGCAAGGTGGGCAGCGGGAAGGATATGCGCCACTACACCCTTGAAGAGAACATCACCACCGATGAAAACGGCAGGGTAACAGGCTCCTATCTCAGCATACGAGATGTAACGGAGGAAAAGATAAAGATCGAGCGTGAGATGTATTTTGCCAATCACGACAGGCTCACAGGTCTTTACACCAAGGAACATTTCTTTGACGGAATAAACGAGGTGCTGAACTCAAAGACAAAGGAAGAGTACTATATCGTATTCGTCGATGTCCATAATTTCAAGCTGGTAAATGACATACTGGGGGTCACCTTCGGCGACTATGCGCTGAAAATGATAGCCGACTGGATCCGCAGGAATATGACGGAAAGGTGCAGATACGGCAGACTTGAAGGCGATACCTTCGGGATGCTCATACCTGTTTCCGATTTTGATGCCGCAAGGATCGAGGATGAGCTGACACATTTCATCGTCAAGAACGGGAAGGCCTCATATCAGCTTCTGATACACCTGGGCGTTTACAAGGTGGACAGCAGCACTGACAGGGACATATCGGTAATGTTCGACAGGGCGCATCTGGCCATAACCTCCATCCAGGATGAATACAATACCCATATAGCATACTACAACAAGGAGCTGCGTGAAAAGGTGCTGTGGGATCAGAGCATTTCCGGTCAGCTGGAGGATGCGATAAAGCGGAGGGATATCTGTCCCTACCTGCAGCCCATTGCGGATGTGAACGGCGATATCATCGGTGCGGAGGCACTTGCACGCTGGATACATCCCGAAAGGGGATTCCTTTCGCCCATATCCTTTATCCCCGTTTTCGAGAAAAACGGCATGATAATCGAGGTGGACAGGTATATGTGGCGCTGTGCCTGCGAGATACTCTCCGACTGGCAGAAGAAGGGGCTCGACATGTTCATTTCCGTGAATATTTCCCCGAAGGACTTCTATTTCATGGATGTGGTATCCGAGATATGCAGCCTTGCGGATGAATACGCCATAGACAGGCATAAGCTCCGCATTGAGATAACCGAGACCGTCATGATGACCGAGGGCGAGGATCGCGTGAAGATACTTGATTCCATGCGTGCGAAAGGTTTCCTCGTGGAGATGGATGATTTCGGGAGCGGTTATTCATCCCTCAATATGCTCAAGGATATCCCCGTGGATGTGCTGAAGATAGACATGAAGTTCCTCGACAGCACAGGCGACAGGGAGAAGGGAAGGACGATAGTCAAGAATATCATCAGCCTTTCCGAGGAACTGGGCATATCATCCCTCACCGAGGGCGTTGAGACCGAGGAGCAGTACCGCCTGCTGTCCCGTATGGGATGCAGGATGTTCCAGGGCTACTATTTCGCTAAGCCCATGCCTGTTGATGACATAACAAAGCTCATCATGGACGGGCAGAACAAAGAATGAACGATACAAAGCCGTTGTTGAGTATCTTTCTCCATCGGGGAAAGATACTCTCCGACTTTTCGGTCGCCTGATGACCGAATATCAAACAGACCGCAGGGTCTTTATCTGGGAGAATAAAAATGACACTTAAGGAACTCGGGGCAGGAGACTGTGCCGTTATAACATCTGTCGGAGGAGAAGGTGCGCTCCGACAGCATTTTCTTGATATGGGAGTGATACCCGGGACGGCAATAAAGATGCTCAAAGCCGCGCCTATGGGAGATCCCGTAGAATATGAGATACACGGCTATTCTCTGACGCTGAGGCTCGATGATGCCGCGAAGATCGGCATAACCGAAGATGCATCGGAAACAGAGGCCGATGACGGCAGTCTGCCCGATGAGGCTAAGACAAAGCATCCCAGACTGGGTGAGCAGAGTGCACATTTAAAGAGCGACGGCGAACCGGTCAATACGGGAAAGCTCACCTTTGCACTGGTGGGCAATCAGAACAGCGGCAAGACCACGCTGTTCAACACTCTCACAGGCTCGGATCAGCATGTGGGCAACTTCCCCGGCGTTACAGTTGACCGCAAGGACGGCGTTATCAGAGGTTATCCCGATACTATGGTGACAGACCTGCCGGGCATATATTCCATGTCCCCCTACAGCCCGGAGGAGATAGTTTCAAGGCGATTCGTCCTCGATGACAAGCCTATGGCTATCATCAACATAGTCGATGCCACCAATATCGAGAGGAACCTGTACCTCACCATGCAGCTCATCGAAATGGACGTGCCTATGGTGGTGGCTCTCAATATGATGGATGAGCTCACAGGCAACGGCGGCAGTGTGGATATAAACAAGATGGAGGAAATGCTGGGCGTCCCGGTAGTCCCCATTTCAGCGGCACTGAACAAGGGCGTTGACGAACTGGTGGAACACGCGGTGCATATCGCCCGCTATGATGAAAGACCTGTGCGGCAGGATCTGTGCGACAAGAAGCGCCACGGCGGTGCTGTGCACAGATGCCTCCACGGCATGATACACCTTATAGAGGACAATGCAAAAGATGCGGGGCTCCCCGTCAGGTTTGCCGCAAGCAAGCTCTGTGAAGGGGATGAACTTATACTTGACAAGCTCGCCCTTGATGACGGGCAGAAAGCGGTCATAGAGCAGATGATAGCCCAGATGGAAAAGGAACGGGGCCTCGACCGCAGTGCTGCCATAGCGGATATGCGCTTTGATTTCATAGGTAAGGTCTGCCGCAGGACGGTGAAAAAGCCCGGAGAGAGCAAGGAGAGCATCAGGAGCCGCGGCATAGACAGCATACTTACGGGAAAATATACTGCCATACCCATCTTTGTGCTGATAATCGCGGCTGTATGCTTCCTCACCTTCAATGTTATAGGTGCCTTTTTGC
>JAFPYQ010000068.1 GCA_017394475.1 Oscillospiraceae bacterium
AGTCATTAACCGACACTCCCCCGAGAGCCACCTCGGGGGAGTTCCTTTCAAATAAGGCTTTGCCCTATACCCCTATGTCCCCGACCACTGACGGGAACATATTGCGGATCTACCGATTTTCCCGCATTTACAGCGGCTGTCGCCGCTGCTCTGCTCTGTGCTGATATGTAAGTTTAGCCGCCGCACTCGAACGCTCCCGATCTTACCTACACCATACGGTTTGTGATCTCGGTTCTGTGTTTCTGAGTGCGGCGGCTTTTTTGAGTTCTTTTCTTTGGCGTGTTGTCTACTTTTTTTACTTGGGCTGTTGGTTTGTGCTGCGGCGGAACTTTGTTCCGCGATGCGGGGACGCTGTCCCCAACCCCCCGCAAGGGGCTCTGCCCCTTGACCCTATACTTTTATCACACATTCTCCAGTTCTTCGAGCACCATTTTCGCACATTCCTTTGCGGACTGTTTGCCCGAACGGCGTTCGCCGCCTATCATATCGAGCTCCATAAGGCAGTCTTCTATGATGCACACCAGGTCATCCTCTGCCGTTTCGGATATGGCAGAGAGCCTCTTGTACATCTGTTCTGCCGTGCATTTGCCGCACAGCGCATCCTTGCAGACCTCGGTTATCTTCTTCTTGTTTTCTTCCATAAAGCACCCTGCCTTTCATCAGATCATTCCACGGTGCCGCCGCGTTCTTCCAGTATCCGCTCACAGCTCTTTTCCAGGGCTGCTTCAAGGTCGCTGCGGTCGCGGCACTCTGCTTCTGTTATGCCCAGTGAGCAGCAGAAGGTGAATGGCTTGATCTTTGATTTGTTGAAATCCGATATGAATTTGTTTTTGCGGTTCATGATATCCTCGATGGAGAATATCTGGGATTTGCGGATGATGACGCCGAACTCGCCACCGCCCATCCTGCCGATGACAGCACTCTTTCCGAATGCGTGGCGCAGGCAGTCCGATGTGAGCTTTATCATGAAATCGCCTGCCACATGGCCGTAGGAGTGGTTCACCAGCTTGATATTGTCGGTATCTGCATAGCATACCACGAAGTCGCAGTCATTTTCCGACTTTGCGAATACCTCATCACAGGCGGCATAGAAGCCCTTGCGGTTGTATACGCGGGTGATCTCATCCATCTTCGACTCTGTTTCAAGCTCGGTGTTCCTCTCACTGGCATCGGTAAGAAGGATATTGAGCTCCTTGAGGATATTGAGAGTACGCACTGCGGAGCTCAGCTGATAGGTTATGAGATCAAGCTCCCTGAACATCTCGGGGCTTTCGGGTTCGAGCAGCACAAGACCATACTGTGTCTCGGCTGTATACAGTGGTGTAGCCACGATGATGCGGGGGCGGTCGGAAACGAGGAAGCTGTTCTTGAACACCTCGGCGGTGTACATCTTCTGAGCCTTTTCCGGGAGGCTGAAAGTATTGGCGCCATAGCTGTAGGCCTTGAATTCCCAGGTGAGATCGGTGGGGAAATCAAATCCGTAGTTGTGGATGATGGGCTTGTCAAGGATATACAGATAGCTTGTTTTTACGTTTATATTGCACAGCCTGCGCAGGATCTCGGAATAGCTGTCCTTCAGGTCCATGCCCACCATAAGGGAGTCCTGGATGAACACCTTTTCCCTGTGAGCCATATCGTCATAGGTAGGTGCAGCCTTGCGGCGGGCTTTGTTGTACCTCGAGCGGAGCATCCTGTAGATCTCCCTTATCATGCTTATATTTTCACGGCGGCAGTTGCGCACGATCCAGATAAAGCCGATCTCATGCATCCCGGGGAGATTTATGTTGATATTCGCTTCCTCATTGGCGCTGAGCATTTCCTCTATGGCTTCGATAACGCGGTCTCTTGCCTCGGGAGCAGCGACAGACCGGATAAATTCCTTGTCCAGCAGGTCTATGAAATGGTTGATAGCGCTGCAGACCTTCTGCTTTGCCTGCTCATCGGTGACATTCGCGGTGGCATACCGGCACAGGTTGTCCTTTATGGCCTCTATGCTGCCGTTGAACATTTCATCGGGAGTATCGACGAAATTCACCTCGGAATAGCAGGACTGGCGGGGGATGAATTCCGTGGGCACAAGGCGGATATCCTCATGGGCGTCGTTTTTGTTCAGCATCGCCACGGCCTTTTCCACTGCCATAGCGCCCATCAGCTTTGCATCGGCTCTTATGGAGGCGAGCTTCGGGTGCATCTCCGATGCGACGGGGAGATCGTCAAAGCCCACCACCGCGATATCCTTGCCCACCTCTGTATTGCGGGAGGTTATAACATCCGTAAGAGTGGCTGCGATGGGGTCTGTCACGCAGATGACGGCATCGAGCTCGGGATTGTTATCAAGGAGCTTTGCCGCCTCATCCGCGCATTCGTATGAAAGGTCACAGAGCTGGACATAGCTTTCCTTGAATTCAAGGCTATGGACATCAAGGCTCCTGCGGTATGCCTTGTATCTCTGGTAGCAGTCGGTGTTCTCGAGATTTCCCACCATGATGCCTATGTGCTTTCTTCCCTGTTCTGCCAGGTATCCCACAGCCTGTGATATGCCGGTGGAGTTGTCGAACAGCAGCGGCTCACAGCCCTCTATATCCGCAGCAAGGCTTATTATGGGCATATCCTTGAAGGGCGCCAGGAAATCCCTGAGCTGTGATGCGTTGTATGTATATCCGATAGAGCCTGCTGCGGCGATGCACAGATCAAATCGGCCACCTGCGGCATAGTCGAACAGCACATTGTTCTGATATTCATAATGCATGCCGAAATGATCGTTATGCTCCTGTATGCCCACATAGCCGCCGGGTATGACAGTGAGGTTCACATCAGCCTTCAATGCCGCTTTCATAGCGCCTGTGGTGATGTCATTGCTGAACTGGTCGGTGATCTTTGCCACCAGCAGGCAGATGTTTGGTCTTTTCTTGTTCATGATAACACTCCGCTCTACACAACATACGGATAAAAGGGAACGTGGGTCTTGATCTATCCTATCAGGGGATATAATTCGTTTGAAACAGCGGTCATCTCTTCGAGTGTGAGCTTTTCGGGACGGATGTCCGCGCGCAGTCCTGCCTTTTCAACAGCCGCCGTGATGATGGATTTATCGGCTTTGAGCGAGGATGAAAGGGAATTTGCAAGAGTTTTCCTGCGCTGGGAGAATGCGGCCTTTATGACCTTGAAAAAGAACGCCTCATCAGCGGTCTCCACGGCGGGAGCGCTGTTCACATCCAGCCGTATCACGCAGGAATCCACATTAGGAGCGGGCATGAAGCTGCCCCTTGAAACGTTGAAAAGTATCTGTGGTTCACAATAGTAGCGTATAGCGTAGCTGACAGCTCCGCATTCCCTTGTGCCGGGGAGGGCGCACAGCCGCACAGCCGCCTCCTTCTGTACCATGACCGTGATGGTCTTCACGGGCAGGCGCTGTTCAAGGAGATACATTATCACCGGGGATGTGATGTAATAGGGCAGGTTGGCACAGACAGCCACATCCGCCCCCTCAAATTCCTCTTTTATGACCTGATGCAGGTCGGTCTTTAATACATCCGCGTTGATTATCCTTATATTATCCAGCTCCGAAAGGGTCTCGTCAAGGACGGGCAGGAGCCTGCTGTCTATCTCCACCGCGACGACTTTGTCCGCCCGCAGAGCCAGCTCCTTTGTGAGGACGCCGAACCCCGTGCCTATCTCGATGACGCCGAAGCCCTTTTTCGCATTCCCCATTTCAGCGATCTTGGGGCACACCGAAGGATTTATCAGGAAATTCTGCCCCAGTGATTTGGAGAAGGAGAATCCGTGCCGTTCACACAGCCCGCGGATAACATTTATATCGGTAAGGTTTTCCATATCACTTGTTCGTCTTTTCGGTCTTCGTCTGCCTGTGGGACATGAGCATTATCCTTATGAGCTCAGCACCCAGCATAAGGCATCCCAGGGATATGCAGACCAGCCACATCAGTGCATCAAGGCCCGAGCCGCTGTAGAGCATGGTGTGGAAGATGTAGTAGATGCCCGAGATGAACACCGCCATGACCGCATTTGCCGTATCGCCCTGGAAACGCTCGCCGAAGGTGTGGTTGTCATACACATAGGCGGTGAAGAACTGTACCAGTATGAACAGCGCGGTAATAACGAACATGGCGCTGTACAGCCGCAGTCCTTCCGTTCCCTGTGGGGGGATGGTAAAAATATCTATCTTTTCGCTGTATTCGTAGTTGTATGCAAAGTCGTGCTTCATCTGATAGTCGGTGTACACGCTCCTGAAGGGGAAGGAGTACAGCACCATCACGGATATGAACAGGAACATCACCGTATTGAGCGCGATGAAGGATGTGGTCTTTTTTGACATAAGGGACAGCTTATCATCTGTCTTTGCATCCTCCGACTTTTTCGCGGCGGCGATGGAGAGTATCACATGAAGTGCATACAGCACCGCGAGACCCATAGTCTTATATATAAGGGAAACAGAGGTGAATGCGGTTATCACGCACA
>JAFPYQ010000009.1 GCA_017394475.1 Oscillospiraceae bacterium
GAAGACAAGTATATTGCCGTGATACACGGGGATGCCAAACTGTCGAATATGCTGTTCACTGACGGCACAGTGACAGGTTTTATTGATTATGATACCGTCATGACAGGCTCTGTCACCGGGGAGATAGCAGACTGCATCCGTTCGGCTTGTGTGACCGAGGGCAGTTTTGATAAGAATGCTGCAGGGACGCTTATTTCCGGATATTTAAGCGGCAGCCCGGGTCATAACCTCACAGCAGGGGATACAGACAGCTTCATCCGTGATATATACTCGTCATTCAACAAGATATGCCTTGAACTGGCACTGCGTTACTATACCGATGTGATTTCGGGCGGAGAGTATTTCGGGGAAAAATATGAGGGATACCGCATGAAACGAGTCAGGGAGCTGATATCAGTCTGTCGTGGGATAGAGCGGGAAGATCAGTGATGTTCTGTAAGAAAAAATAGCTATAGTGACACTTTGTGACACTATAGCTATTTTTACGTATTCGATAGTTGGTATGATCACCCCAGTGCCACATCAAGTGCCATCATCAGTGTGAAGCCTACGGAGAACATGACCACCCCTACGTTGGAATGTTCACCTGCGGACATTTCGGGGATGAGCTCCTCCACTACCACATAGAGCATGGCACCTGCGGCAAAGCTGAGCAGATAGGGCATGGCGGGGAGGAAGAACTGTGCTGCAAGTATAGTGAGCAGCGCTCCAACAGGCTCCACAGCACCGGACAGCACACCGTCCCGGAAGGCTCTTCCCTTGCTTGCACCTTCTGCTTTCAGGGGCATGGAGATTATGGCGCCCTCGGGGAAGTTCTGTATGGCGATGCCCAGTGCAAGGGCAAAAGCCCCGCCTGCGGTGATCTCGCTGTGACCGGAGAGATAACCCGCATAGACCACACCCACAGCCATTCCCTCGGGGAGATTGTGGAGAGTTACTGCCAGTACCATCATAGTAGTGCGGGCAAGCTTGCTCTTAGGGCCCTCTGCACTGTCAGCATGCATGTGCAGATGAGGGATCACGCTGTCTAAAAGCAGCAAAAACAGCACACCTATCCAGAAACCGATGACCGACGGCAGAAAGGACAGTCTTTCCGGGCCCATACCCGCAGATAGCTCCATAGCGGGGATGATAAGGCTCCAGATAGATGCTGCCACCATGACTCCGCTTGCAAAGCCGCTGAGGGCTTTTTCTACCTTTGGTTTCAGCTGATCCTTCATGAAGAATACACAGCCCGAGCCTGCAGCCGTTCCGATGAACGGGATAAGCAGCCCGTATAATACTTCTGTTTTCATAATCGCTCCTTTGCCGTTTCGCAGATCATTCTCTGTTCCTGAGCACCTCTGCGGGGGTTATCCTCTTTACTCTGAATACCAGCAGTTCATTTATCACAAGATATATTATAAGCATTGCAGCATATATCATCAGCACCAGCTTAGGCGAAAGGGTGATATCCATGCAGCATGCAACATTTGAGATGAACAGTGGGTATATCCTGTCTATAACAAGCTTAGCCAGCGGCAGGCAGATGAGCCCGCCCACTGCCACTATCAGCAGATTGCCGTTGAGATAAAGGCTGCGGATCTCCCTTGAACGGTAGCCGAATATCTTTATGAGAGATATGCCCAGTGCCGAGCGGTCTATCATGACACCCATCATAAGGTACATGACAACGCAGAATATCACGGTGCCTGCGATCATCAGCGTCCAGATAAGCGCCTGCATCTGATCTATGAAAACTCCCGATGCCCGCTCTATATCGCTTTTGGTGGTGATGCTGTAAAGCCTGCCTTCCTCTATGTCAAGGGCTTTGTCGGAGTAGACTGCATTGTAGTAGTCACCCTCTTCGCCAAAAAGGCTGCACATGCTCTCCCTGTCCATAAATACCGTAAATCCGGGGGAGTATTCGCATATATCAGTGATGGTGAAGGAGTAGCTGCGCTCAGCCGCATCATCGGAGAATGTGACCTTATCGCCTTTTTTATAGCCCAGACGCTCTTTGATGGAGTTGTTGATAACAGCCTTGTTCATGCTCTTTTCGGGATGAGCGTCAAAGAATCTGCTTTCCCCGTCAAGGCCGATGACTGTCACAGGCAGATTGTACCCCGTGTCATAGGTGGAAAGGTTCTTTATATATGCCTTTTCGCCGCCTGCAGGGGCCTCATCCGTGGGGTATTTGTACAGGTACATGTACTCATACCGCGTATCTTCCGTGTTCTTTATGCTGACATTTCTGCACAGCGTATATGTGTTGCAGGCCAGGAGGACTATCATAAATGAGAAGAACATCCCCAGAAGCACTGTCAGCGCAGAACGTGCCTCACGGACAAGCTGCCTTACGGCAAATATGGTCCTGAAATCCTTTGATCTTACCTTGAACTGTCTCACAGAAGTTCCCGACTGTTCGTTGCGCATCAGAGAAAGTGCCGTGCGGGACAGTTTTTTGTCTATCACCAGCATATTGACCACAGCGCTTATCAGCGGCGGCAAAACGAAAGCATAGACCAGCAGATATGCGGGGTATACTATGCCGAAACGGGGCAGTGAGAAGTAGTTGTAGGTATCCTTCATCTGATCGTTTATGCCGAAGGGGGTGAGTGCGGCAAGGAAACCTATGATGCCGCCCACAAATGCGAGTATGGTGGGAAGGGTCACATAATGGCGCAGCAGATCGCGCTTTTTTACTCCCATGGCATACAGGGCACCGATGACCCCGGATTCCTTTTCTATCTGATGGACGATGAACACCGATATGACGTATGCCAGAAGTATCAGCAGTATGACTCCCGTCACGAGACCTGCCATCTTATCGAGCACCACATCGCCTGCAGCCGCATTTATCCTGATGTTGTCAGATTGCTTTATAAATGAGGTGAGATTCTCTATATCTATCTCGAACACCCTGTCCAGGAGCTCATCCATGTCATTTTTTAACACATCCGAGCTGTCACGGAATTCTCCCGTGCCGTCCTTTAATTCATCCGTTCCGTCGGAAAGCTCCTTTGCACCGTCCGAGAGCTCCTTTGCGCCGTCTTTCAGTTCTGTGGTGCCGTCATAAAGCTCTGTAGTGCCGTCGGAAAGCTCCTTTGCACCGCTTTTCAGCTCATCCGTTCCCGAATAAAGCTCTTTAGTGCCGTCATAAAGTGCGGATGAACCCTCGGAAAGTTCCTTTGTTCCTGCGGCAAGGGCTGCAGAACCGTCTGATAGCTGTGCTGTGCCTTGTTTCAGCTTATCTGCACCTGCATAGACCTGTGCGGCTCCCTGTGAAAGCTGTGCGGAGCCTGCTGCCGCCTGTGATACTCCTGTGGTGTATTCCTTTATCCCTGCAGAAAACCCCGCGATGCTGTCAAGGCTCTTTTTTGCCTCGGCTGCCTGTGGGTCGGCTGCAGCTAAAGCGCCAAGTATCTGTGCGTAATTATCCTTTGTAAGGGTGAGTTTCAATCCTGCGGCATCGAGCTGCTGCTGTACTGCTGCAAGATAGCCGTCAAAAAGCTCGTCTGCACCTTTGACAAGATCGCTGCTGTGACTGTCCAGTTCTGCCATGCCCACAGAGAGAGCCGCCGCACCGTCTTTGAGTTCATTTGTGCCGCTTTTGAGTTCTGCTGCGCCCCTGTCAAGCTCATAAGAGCCGTTTCTGAGTGCTGCAGCGCCCTTGTCTGCATCCACAGCGCCTTCCGACAGAGCCTTAGCACCGTCATTAAGCTCATCTGCACCGTCATGCAGTTCAATGATACCATTATACAGCTCATGTGCTCCGCTGTCAAGCTCCCCGGCACCATCGGAAAGCTCCACAGAACCGTCATATAGCCTGTTAGTACCGTCGTACAGTTCATCAGCGCCGTCGTGCAGTTCCTTTGCACCGTCATCAAGTTCGGCTGTGGCATCGCACAACTCGTCGATGCTGTCCTCTATCTTTTTCCTGTCATTGAGAATGTCATCCACGGTCTCCCTGAAATA
>JAFPYQ010000069.1 GCA_017394475.1 Oscillospiraceae bacterium
ATCAGTGCTTCAACCTCATCGGGGTATTCCTGAGCCCATAGTATGGCCTCTATGCCCGACATGGAATGAGGGCACAGTATGAAGGGAGCTTCTATCCCTGCCTTTTCCAGTATCTCCCGGTCTTCCCTGAGCATGGTGTCGAAGGAACGCTCTGTATCCACCACGTCGCTGAAACCGTAACCGAATTTTTCTATCACAACTATCCTGTATTCATCGGTGAGTTTGCTGTAAAGACTCTTGAAATCAAGTATGGGGGACGGTGTGCCGCTGCCGGAGAGAAATACTATGGTATGCTCTCCCTCTCCCTCGGTATAGATGCACATATCATGACCGTCTATCTCTATCATCTGCCCGATAGGTACCCGCAGATATGCCTCTTTGTCGGTCATGATCCTGTTATAGATGAACAGAGTACCCAGACCCGCTGCGATAACTGCCAGGATGATCAGCAGCACCTTGACTATGTTCTTGATCGGCTTTTTCTTCATTTCGTCTCCATTCCACTGTCCGTTTTCTTTTCATCCAGCCTGTTGAATATATTCGCAAGTATCGCCCCGGAGATATTGTGCCACACGGAAAATACCGCTCCCGGTACTGTCGCCATGGCAAGCTCGGGAAAGGCTGTGCCCGCAAGGGATGCGGCAAGCCCGGAATTCTGCATCCCGATCTCAACGGAGAGGGCTTTTGCCTGCGGCATCGGGAGCTTTAGCATCTTGCCGAGAGCAAATCCCAGTGCATAGCCGATGATATTGTGAAGTACCACTACCGCAAGTATCACAGCGCCGCAGGTGAGTATCTTTTCGGAATTGTGGGACACTACCGACATAACGATAAGGCATATCGCCATGACCGATAAAACAGGCAGCAGCTTTGCAGCCTTTTCGGTGAATTTTCCGAACAGCTTGTTGATGAGCAGTCCCAGCCCTATGGGTATGATGACCACTTGTATGATGGACAGGAACATAGACAGTACATCCACATGGATACCTGTATGCAGGAAAAGATATGTTATGGCCGGAGTGAGTAGCGGTGCCAGCAGTGTGTTCACGCTCGTCATACCCACGGAAAGTGCCACATCTCCTTTGGAAAGATATGTTATCACATTGCTGGCAGTCCCGCCGGGGCAGGTGCCCACAAGGATGACTCCCGCCATCAGTGCGGTTTCGAGCCCGAAGGCCTTTCCAAGAAGAAAAGCTGTCAGCGGCATTATGGTGAACTGCGCAATGCAGCCGATGATGATATACTTAGGATGCTTTACAACATATCCCAGATCATCGGTACTCAGTGACAGCCCCATGCCGAACATAACTATCATCAGCAGCGGGTTTATCCATTTTGTCTGCACCCACAGCGATGATGAGGGCATAAAAAGTGCAAGCGCCGCCAGAAGCAGGACTATCACAGCCATATGTCTGCCGACAAAGCCGTTTATCTTTTCAATTATCTTCATGATCTGCCTCATATCTGTTTTTTCATCACATCATAGCACAGAAGGTCGCCGTTATCGGTCTTTATGGTGTGGTACTCCGTCTCCTTATACCCTCTTTTAAGATATATCCCCTTTGCACAAAGAGATGCATCTATAACTATCTCATCATAGTTCTCTGCGATCTTTCTTTCAGCATATTCCAGCAGTTCCCTGCCGCAGCCGTTCCCTTGATACTCCGGGAGGACAAAAAGTCTCAGTATCTCGTTGTCCCTTACGGTAACCGTACCTGTGATATTCCCCGCACCGTTGCGGCAAATATACACCCTTCCGCTGTCTATATCCTTCCTGATATTTTCATCG
>JAFPYQ010000070.1 GCA_017394475.1 Oscillospiraceae bacterium
CAGACACCTCACCTGTTTTCGGGCACCATCAGGGACAATCTGCGCTACGGCAAACCCGATGCCACGGATGATGAGATAATATCTGCCCTTTCCACTGTTTCCGCCCTCGATATAGTGGAGAGCATGGACAAAGGGCTCGACAGCATAGTAGGTGAAGGCGGCGGTTCCCTTTCCACAGGGCAGAAGCAGCTCATATCCTTTGCAAGGGCAGTCCTCGCAGACCCTGATATACTCATTCTCGATGAAGCCACCGCCTCGGTGGATACCATCACCGAAAAGAAGATACAGTCCGCCATAAAGACACTTACCGACAAACGCACATCCTTCGTTATAGCCCACAGGCTCTCCACCATCGTCGGGGCTGATATGATAATCGCAGTTCATGACGGCAGGATAGTCGAAAGCGACACCCACAAGGAACTCATGGACAAGAAGGGCTATTACTACAGGCTCTACACAAGGCAGCATGAGGATATCGACGGAGTCCTGAAGGACAGATGATATAAGGTAAAATGCCATAAAAGCTGCAGAAATGCGGCCGAAAATCTGTATCATCAAAACTTGACAATCCGGCGAATATATGCTATAATCTAATGAGTTGTGACTTTTTGACAAAGTATTTATAATATAAAGGATCTGATGAAATGGCTGAGAAAAAGATTAGAATGTCCGCAAAGGGTTTTGAAGACCTACAGAACCAGCTTGAATACTTAAAGAACGTCCGCAGAAAGGAAGTTGCCGAAAAGCTCAAGGAAGCAAGAGCGCAGGGCGACCTTTCCGAGAACGCAGAATATGATGCTGCCAAGGATGAGCAGGGTCTGCTCGAAGCGGAGATCGTCGAAATAGAAAAGAAGATAGAGCTTGCAGAGGTAGTGAGCGATGACGACCTTTCCACCGATGAGATAGGCGTCGGTTCCATCGTAAAGCTCAAAGACCTTGAACTCGATGAGATACTGAATATTCAGATCGTGGGTTCTACCGAATCCGATCCCGAAAATGACAAGGTATCCGAGGATTCACCCATCGGCATCGCCGCCCTCAAAAAACACGTCGGCGATATCCTCGAGGTGGAGGCTCCTGTGGGCATAATCCGCATGGAAGTCCTTGAAATAAGCAAGTAAAAGGTAACGACACGGGAAGACCGTGCCGTTTTCATAAATGTAATGAGGTATATTATGAGCGAAGAACTTATAAATGATGCCCTTTCCGACGAGAACATACATGAGCTTAAAAGGATCCGCATGGAAAAGCTCGCCGCTCTCAGGGCAGAGGGGAACGATCCCTTTGAGATAACATCCTATGATGTGACATACCACAGTGCACAGGCTAAGGCTGAATATGAGGCACTCGAAGAAAGGCTCAGGGCTGAAAGCCCCGATGAGGAGGCTTTCAAGGCTGCTCTTTCCGATGAGGAAAACAAGATAAATGTCAGCATGGCAGGCCGTATCATGACCCGCCGTGACATGGGCAAGGCAAATTTCATAAATATCCTCGATGCACAGGGCCGCATCCAGGTATATGTCCGCACAAATGATGTGGGTGCCGATGTGTTCAAGTCCTTCAAGACCTGGGATATCGGCGATATAATGGGCATCACGGGCTTTGTTTTCCGCACAAGGACAGGCGAGATAACCGTCCATGCCACATCCATCACACTGCTCACAAAGTCCCTGCGCGAGCTGCCCGAAAAGTGGCACGGCCTCAAGGACACAGATACACGTTACAGACAGCGCTATGTTGACCTTATCGTAAATGACGGTGTTGCAGACACATTCAGAAAGCGTTCTGCCATAATCTCCCATATCCGCCGCTTCCTTGACGGCAGGGATTTCATCGAAGTGGAGACGCCCATGCTCGTATCGAATGCGGGCGGTGCGGCTGCAAGGCCTTTTGAGACACATTACAACGCTCTTGACGAGGATGTAAAGCTCAGGATCTCCCTGGAGCTCTATCTGAAAAGGCTCATCGTGGGCGGTCTTGAAAGAGTGTTCGAGATAGGAAGGGTATTCCGCAATGAAGGCGTTGATGCAAGGCACAACCCCGAATTCACTCTGATGGAGCTGTATCAGGCATACACCGACTACCACGGCATGATGGAGCTCACAGAGAGTATGTTCAAATATCTGGCTGAAAATGTCTGCGGCTCTCTCGTGATACCCTACGGCGACAATCAGATCGACCTTTCCAAGCCATTTGAACGCCTTACCATGACCGAGGCCGTGAAGAAATACGCAAATGTGGATTTCGACACCATACCCGATACTGCTGCTGCGAAGGCTATTGCAAAGGAACATCACATCAAGTTTGAGGACAGGCACGAAAAGGGCGATATCCTGAATCTCTTCTTTGAGGAATATGTGGAGGCTCATCTGATACAGCCCACATTCATCATGGATCATCCCATAGAGATATCTCCCCTTACAAAGAAAAAGCCCGGCGCCCCCGGTTATGTTGAGCGCTTTGAGCTGTTCATAAACGGTTGGGAGATGTGCAACGCATATTCCGAGCTCAACGATCCCATAGATCAGCGCGAACGTTTCCTCGCACAGGAAGAGCTGCTCAAAAAGGGCGATGAAGAGGCAAACCGCATCGACGAGGACTTCCTCAATGCCCTGGAGATAGGGATGCCCCCCACAGGCGGCATTGGCTACGGCATAGACAGACTTGTGATGCTCCTCACCAACTCCCCCGCCATCAGGGATGTCCTCCTGTTCCCGACGATGAAGAGTTTGGACTTATAAACAGCGTAAATATGCAGCTTTACAGATGAAAAGCCTGCTTTTTGCGACCAATTTGCGACCAAATAAAGGGAATATACCAAGAATAGTTTAAGGAGGAAGAAAGTTGCTTTCTTCCTCCTTTCTCTATATCTGCAAGAATGCCTTAGGATGATGTTGACCAAAAATGTGTATAACAGGAGATAGATTTCTTCAATTCATATGTCTTTTTATATAAATATACAATTTGAGATGTGTAGATGTGTAAAAAGCGATATATAGCCAAAATACAAGGTGTGTGGTATAGTGTGTGGTTAATGTGTGCCTGTATCAATTTATTTAGTGTCTGCTCAATAATTGATCTTGAGTTGAAATCCACTGTTGATACTATGGTTATGGCTCCATTTCGATAAACGACATCATTACACAAGAAGAGTTATTATCCAGGAAAAAGAGACAAAAAAATCTGGTAGTAGGTACTGCAAAGAGATTTGTGACAAAAACCGACATAGCGATAGAGGAGATAGTTGTTTCGCTCAGCTTTGTCACGATAAGTCCAGCTCCATTACAACGCTTATCAAGGCTGAAAAACCTTTCGACTTCGATACGGTCGATATTATCCTTGTATTCTTCTTTGGATGTCCCTGATCCATCAGCTTTCTTTCTCCCGAGCTTAGGACCGGACAGACGAATACCATGCTCCTTGCAGAATGCTATGTTTTCTCGTGTTCGGTATATCTTATCCACAAGCACACGCTTGGGATAATGCCCTGTACGCTCATGATAGCTTTCAACCATTTCTTGAAGGAAAGCGCCTTCATTGTATGGATCAAAGGATATTTTTTCAAGGCGCGCATGTCCTTTTTCGTCGATACTCACATCATATTTCGCACCAAATTCTACAGGCGATTTGGCTTTTCCTCTTACGATTGGGCGGATATGTGGCTGAGAAATGCTGACGATGCGATCCTCAACA
>JAFPYQ010000071.1 GCA_017394475.1 Oscillospiraceae bacterium
AATACTGTACAACTGCTTTTCTATCCTGACATACTCTTCGGAGGCCTCTCCTGAGGAAATATACTCATCCACCTTATCGCCGTCTAACATGGTGGCTGCAAGGAGTGCCGCTCTCTCTGCGTATTGCTGATGCTCCCTCATGGTGTCGCGGTGGAACACCATGACGCTTATGACAGAGCATGCAGTACCCACAAGTATCAGTGTTATGGTGAGTATCAGAATGATCCTCGTTCGCACGGAGACAGAACGGTATCTTATGCGGCGTATCTCGTCATATTCCTTGTCTGAGATCCTTGCCTGCATCCTCATACTTCCGCGGAGTTTTTCCTTGACACTGTCCGGGATAAATCTCAGGATAGCAATGACTGCTAACACCGTGATCAGCTTATCCACGATATCCAGCAGAAGGTTGCCTGCAAGCTGTGCCTGGGCGGGACTCAGCCCGTTTTCCGCAAGATGGCTGTGCAGCCGCTCATGATCAAAGGGGACACCATCCAGGAACCAGGGCAGGAATGTGCCTATCCCGCCGCCGATAAGCGCCAGCAACAGCACCAGCGGAACTATCAGCACCGGCTTTTTCAGTTTTCCCTTTTCAAAGAAAAACAGCGTGACCGTGGCGATAAGGGTACTGATAAAGCCATAGTAGATGGAGCTGGGGTCTGTGATGCAGTTGATGACATTGTTCGTCAGTCCAACTACGACCCCCGGCAGCCATCCGCCCAGGACAGCACAGAGCATCGTCCCCACATTGTCCAGATACAGTGGAAGCCCCAGGAGCTTGACCGTATTTGACAGCACAAAGTTCAGCACTATCCCCGCAAGGCACAGGGTAACTATCCTTCTCCAGCCTTTCAGCTTTCTTGAATTTATTTTTGTCCCGCCATTGGCGGTATTATCGTTCTTCATCATATCACACTTTCGCAAGCCTGAAATATGAATATCATGGAAGTCGTTACCCGGGATCGTCAGATCTGTTGTCGGTTTCTTTTATATTGATTATACACCATTTCAGTGACATTTGCAAGGAAAATTTAAAAAATGGCGGCTGCAAAATACAGCCGCCGCAGTTCTTATGTTCATAAACGATAACAGCAGAAACTCTGCCTTCCGATGCAGTCAAAGCGCCGTATGTCTGCTCATGTATCCCTCTTTCAGAGCAGAAAGATGCCTGACGATATCGGTATTCCAGGGTATCATCTGCGGCAGCTTCTCACAGGGGAACTCGCTGCACAGACCGCAGAAACGGGCATTATGCTCTTTACAGCAGGCATGTACCCTGCACACACCCGACTCTGCCCATTCCGGGACACGTCCGTCTGCTTCGATGCAGCCGGGACAGATCCCGCTTTTCTTTTTCGGGCAGCCGGTACAGCATTCGCCGCAGGCTGTTATGGTCTCAAAGTCGGTCATAGATCTCTTATTCCCATTCAATAGTAGCCGGGGGCTTGGTGGTCACATCATAGACTATACGGTTCACCATTTTTACCTCATTTACTATCCTTGCGGAGATCTTGCCGAGGAGCTCATAGGGCAGCGGTGCAAAATCCGCTGTCATAAAGTCGGATGTGGTGACAGCGCGCAGTGCAAGGGTGTAGTCATAGGTGCGTCCGTCGCCCATAACGCCAACGGAGCGGTTGTTGGTCAGCACTGCGAAATACTGGTCGGGCTTTTTGTCAAGGCCTGCATTTGCTATCTCCTCGCGGAAGATGAGGTCGGCATCCCTGAGTATATCCAGCTTTTCACGGGTTATCTCGCCGATTATGCGTATGGCAAGACCGGGACCCGGGAAGGGCTGGCGGTCTACGAGCACATCCGAGAGACCCAGCTCCCTGCCCAGTGCGCGTACCTCGTCCTTGAAAAGCATCCTCAGCGGCTCGATTATCTCCTTGAAATCCACATAGTCGGGAAGGCCGCCCACATTGTGATGAGACTTTATCACAGCCGCATCCCCCAGGCCGCTTTCTATGACATCGGGGTAGATAGTTCCCTGTGCAAGGAAATCCACAGCACCTATCTTCTTTGCCTCATCCTCGAAGACCCTGATGAATTCCTCACCGATGAGCTTTCTCTTCTGCTCGGGCTCGCTGACACCCGTGAGCTTATTGATAAAGCGGTCTGCTGCATTTACTCTCACGAAATTGAGGCCGAAATCCTTGAATGCGTTCTCTACCTCATCGCCCTCATTCTTGCGCATAAATCCATGATCCACAAAAATACAGGTGAGCTGAGGGCCTATGGCACGGGCAAGCAGAGCCGCGGCAACGGATGAATCCACACCGCCGGAAAGTGCAAGCAGTGCCTTTTTATCGCCTACCTTGCGGCGTATATCCTCTATGGCGGTCTTTGCATAGCCGCTCATGGTCCAGTCGCCCACAGAGCCGCATATACCGCGGACAAAACTGTACAGCATAGCTATGCCGTACTGAGTGTGATTTACCTCGGGGTGGAACTGGACTGCATAGAATCTCCTGTCCGCATCCTCAAAGCCTGCTGCGGGGCAGTCCTTTGTATGGGCGGTGATCCTGAAACCGTCGGGTACCTTTGCCACATAGTCCGTGTGGCTCATCCATGAAACGGCACTTTCGGGCAGGCCGTCTGTGCCGCCGAAAAGAACGGATGACCTGTCATAGCAGGTCTCGGTCTTGCCGTATTCGGAAACGGTGCAGGTCTGTACCGTTCCGCCGAGGGTGTAGGCGATGAGCTGTGCGCCGTAGCAGATGCCCAGTATGGGTATCCCCAGTTCAAATATCTCCTTGCCGATATGGGGGGACTTTTCATCATATACGCTGTTGGGGCCGCCTGTGAAGATTATTCCCGCGGGCTTTGCCTCTGCGATCTTTGCGATATCCGTCTTGTGCGACCATACCTCGCAGTATACACCGCATTCGCGGACACGCCTTGCGATAAGCTGATTATACTGCCCGCCGAAGTCAAGAACTATGATTAACTGATGTGACATATTATCCTACTTTCTGTGCATGAGCACAATGTCTGTGCAATATTTGACGAGCTTTTCTCCATCCTCGCCATATATCCCGAAATCCCCTGCCCAGTCACAGAGGACATCACGATAAAGAAGTATTTCTTTCAGTGCAGGAGGGCAGCCCTGTTTCTGTAATCCGTAGATCGTAAGGTCAATGAGTTCAAGTGCCCTGTCCCATGCAGAATCAAGCTGCTTTTTATTTCCCTTTTTCTTCCAGTGCGCCATCCTTGCGGTCTCAGCGCCTATATTGCCTATCTGTTCCCACAGCGGCATTTTTATCCAGCGGTCATCCTTCATGATATCTTTGTGTATCAGATTGTCAAGATCCATTCGTCAACGACCTCCAATATTTTTGCGCGTATATTTTCATCATCAATATACAAGTGCTTATTCTGACGAGGGCGTATATTTATCAGAGAGTCAAACTCTACAAAGTCTTCGTCATCTTCCGTATGGAAATTAATTCCCCAGAGCTCAGTCTGTTTACTGCCATTATCAAGCAAATATTTTTCAAGGTCTGCATGCATCTCGGCATCTATCGCTATTATTCTTTTATCAATATCTACAACAGCCTTGACAAAACTTTCTTCTATTATATGATCTGAATTTTCAAACAATTCTTTTTTTGTGATCTTATTTGAAATAATTTTCATATAGCCACCATTATCCATGAAGTCTCTTTTCCGCTTTCGGAACGAGCAGGTCTTTGAGGGTGTGATTGCGCACCTTGTCGCGGCATTCCGGCTTTATCAGATAGTACATATAGCTTTCCAGTATATCCACCGCGTTCATGAGCCTGCCCTCTATCTTGAAGTTTGAATAGCCCATGGGGACGTATTTCTCGTATATGTCCTTTGCGGAGATATGGGTGCTGTAATCTATGGTATCCATAAAGCACATATTCATATTCGGACATGGGAATTCCTTGTTGAGGAAATTCTTGTTCTTTATCTTTGCGGGCTCGAATGCCTCGTAGCTCTTGGCGATCTGCAGGTTGCCCAGGAACTTGTAGTGATCCTTCCTGCGTTTGCAGGCGGGGGTGCAGTAGGCGTTGACCAGCAGCTCTATCTTGTCCTTGTGGGGCAGCTCTTCCAGCACATCAAAGCGGTTGTTCCAGTTGTAGTCCAGCACTACCAGCTTATAATCCTTTTCAAGCTCCGCCCTGAGCTGCGAAAGGTTCTCAATCTGCTTTACCGTTGAGGATATCAGCGGGTATTTCGGATAGGTCTTCCTGATGTATTCCTCCAGCACAGGAACATTGACTATTATCTCATTGAGCCCGTTCTCCGCCATTTTTGTGACATAATTGCAGAATTTATCGGAAAGGTGCTCCTTGGTGACACAGGGGTTGGTGTATGTGAAGCGGACAGGCACTCCCCTCTTGTTGTACTCCTTGATAAGGAAGGGCACCATGGGAGGCTCTATCGTCCCCACTGCAGTGCGACCGCCGTTCCACAGAGAGGGCGGGAAACAGCCGTAGGAGGAGGCTATCCTGACACCGTCATAGAAATATTCGGGATGCTTTGCCAGAAGGTCTATGATATATAGATTCATCCGCCAGTTCCCGCTGAAATCGGGTATATGGAAATTTATCATTTTTACGCTCCGTAATAAGTAAGATACTCTATATTATACTACTTTTACGGGAATTTGTAAAGAGAAAATTTGAGCTGTCCGCCGCTTTTCCCGCTCCCTTTGTGTGATATATACTAAATCGGGCAGATTTTTGTATATATTGACTGAAAATGTATATTTACGTATATTTTTATATAGCGAAAATAATATTTTTATTGACAAACTATATCGAAAAATGGTATAATAGACTGATAGGATACCCGCGCAAGTTCTCTCATTACGGAGGCATAGTAAATGGTTAACAATGACAGCATATTCGGTAAAATAGCAGAGGCACTGCTCGTTGACTATACCAGTGTTTATTATGTCAACGCTGTGACAAATGAATATCACTGGTATTCGTGTGATCAGAAATATCACTCGCTGCACCTTGAACAAGGCGGCAAGGACTTTTTCACGGATCTTGTCAGGGATGCTGACAGGGTCATCCACGAGGATGACAAGCATCTCTTCATTCAGGATATGCAGAAGGAAAATCTCCTCAGGCAGATGAAAAAGGGCACTATGCAGAGCATAGAATACCGCCTTATGATAGACGGCAAGCCCGTATATCATTCACTGCGCCTTATAAGGCGCATCAGCGATGATAACGGCCTTAATGATGACGACTATTTTATCCTTGGTGTCATAAATGTGGATGAGCAGGTGCGCCACAGGCGCGAAAACGAACGCATAGAGAAGGAACGCATCATCTACAACGAGATAGCAGGCAGCCTTGCCAGCCATTATGACACCATATACTACATTGATGCGGATACAGGCCGTTATTTTGAGTTCTCCTCCACCGACAGATACAAGAGCTTTCATATACCCGAAACAGGTGATGATTTCTTCACCGAGAGCCGCAGGAACATACCGAGTATCATACATCCCGACGATCAGCAGAGGGTGCTCTCATTCCATTACAAGGAAGTTATGCTGAGAGCCCTGGAGAACAACAAGGTCTACACTATGACCTACAGGATCGTCATATCCGGCAGGATATCCTACTGCCGGTATGTGGAGATGTGGGCCAGCGACAGAAAGCATATCATAGTCTGCCTGGAAAACATCTCCGATGAGGTGGAGACACAGCGCGAGCTTGAGGAGAGCAAGAAGCGCAGCCTTGTTTATGCACAGATAACCGAGAGCCTTATCTCTCACTATGATGTGATATATTATGTGGACATCACCAGCGGCGAATATATGGAATTCAAGGCAAATCCCATATACGGCGACCTGGTGCTGTATGAAAACGGTGAGGATTTCTTTACGGATGCACAGAAAAACGTTGAATTAGTGATGCATCCCGAGGATATGGAAAAGGTGACAAGGGTCATCAGCCGTGATTTCCTCCTTACCGTTATGGAGACGAAAAAGCAGTATATCTGCAATTACCGCCTTATAGTCAACGGCAATACACAGTATACCCGCCTTACCATCACCTGTTCAAATGACAGGGTGCATATCGTCATAGGCGTGGAGAACACAGATGAAGAAGTGCGCCGCGCACAGGAACAGGCAGAAGCTCTCAAGACCGCAAATGAACTGGCAAGGCGCGACGGTCTCACAGGTGTGCGCAACAAGACTGCCTATCGTGAATTTGAGTCCAGGCTGCAGCACACGATAGATACCGAGCCTCAATCCCTCTCCTTTGCCATAGTACTATGCGATATAAACGACCTTAAAGCAATAAACGATTCTCTGGGCCACAACGCAGGTGATGATTACATCCGCAAGGCATGCAGGCTCATCTGCGATATATTCGCTCACAGCCCTGTTTTCAGAGTGGGCGGTGATGAATTTGCCGCTATCCTTTCGGGAAGAGACCTTCACGACATGGACAGCCTTTTTGACAGGCTGCGCAAGGAAGTCCTGGGCAATCTTGAAAGCGGCGAGGGCGCTGTGGTGGCATCGGGCATCGCAGTATACGATGACACATCAGACAGCACTGTTTCGGAAGTATTTGAACGCGCCGACCGCATGATGTACAACAACAAGCGGTCACTTAAAAGTCATCCGCCGGTACTCAAAGCCATCTCTCCGGAAAATGCCGACAACGCGGATGAGGAGATCATCCCTGCAGCTCCCGAC
>JAFPYQ010000072.1 GCA_017394475.1 Oscillospiraceae bacterium
AATTTTACCATAAAAATATGGAAAAGTCAACAACAAAACAAACTTCGCCCACCGTCCCCTTTTTCTGTTTTCCCCCGGTTTATTCGCTTTATTCCTGATAGGTCTGCTTTTATCCTATCATCAATAAAGCAAACAAAACAGCTAATAAAGAAAAAGGACGGCGGGCGGGGAACTTTGTATTGACAGCAAGCCATAAAAGTAGTAAAATATACTTGTATACCCATCCATCAATAAATCCGAAACGGAGCGTGATCACGATGTATGACGACAACTGCCTTTTCTGCAAGATAATCAAGGGTGATATCCCATCAACCAAGGTCTATGAGGACGAATACTGCTATGCCTTCAACGATATCGATCCTCAGGCACCCACACATATCCTTGTGATACCCAAGGAGCATATCCGGTCTGCAGCCGCAGTGACACCCGAAAATTCAAAGTATGTTTCCCATATTTTCGAGGTCATAGCAGAGCTTGCAGAGGAAAAGGGCATGACAGAGGGATTCAGAGTCGTTTCAAACTGTGGCGAGAGCGCAGGTCAGTCTGTGTTCCATCTGCATTTCCATGTTATGAGCGGCCGTCCCTTCACATGGCCCGCAGGCTGATCTGTCATAATGCATATACATCAGCCTATATCCCACAGATATTTGTGACATTTCACAAAATCCCCTGAAATATGAAAAATCATGCCCTGCTCGGTTGTTTATATATACAGAGCAGGGCAAAAAGCAATGTGCTTGACTGTCCTTTTGAAATTCCGTAATGTACGGTACAAAGCCGATACATGATGTGATCCAAAGGAGTTATACTATGAAAGCGAAAAAGGCACTTATCGCCATCACGGCGATAGCAGTGGTCATGAACTCATCTTTTTTATCATTCGGAGCTGATGTTATGGCAAAAGCCGAAACACCCGTCATCACTGCATCTGCCGCTAAGGCTGTACCCGATGAGGCAGCGACCGGTTCATCCAATGACAATCAGACCATACTCACAGATGCAGTCACCCTTGTCCGCACACGCATCGACATACCCGAGAAGTATGAGGATTTCACGGGCAGCGTTTCAAAGACCCGCGGTGTGGATGTATCAAACCTTGTGTGGAAGTCAAAAACAAGTGACAGCTCTGTCCGCGTGACCGTTACGGGGAAACTGATAACAAGCTATTATAAATACAAGGAATGGGACGACACACCGTCTTTTGCCCCATTTACAAAAGAAGAATATGTGAGCAAGGCACTTTCCTTTATAGAACAGGCAAATCCCACCATGAAGGATAAGCTGGAAACGGATTCATATTACATCACCCTGACGGGCTCAAATGTGGCCATCTCATTCAGGCGCGTTCAGAACGGCCTGAACGTTGACAGCAACAATGTGAGGATAAGCCTTGACAAAAAGACCGGCGAAGTTGTGGAAATGAACACAGGCTGGTGGAGAAATGCGGAATTCAAGGGAACGGAAGACTCCGTCGTTTTCAATACGGGATTCGCAGCGAATTCCGGAATCATCTCCGCCGTCTGCACGGAGAACGACGTCATTTTCAGCGACGAGCTGAACCA
>JAFPYQ010000073.1 GCA_017394475.1 Oscillospiraceae bacterium
CCTGCTGATAACGCCGATATTATCCTCTGTGATACTGGGAATGAAATTTGAGGCAAGTGTGTATCAGGAAAAAGACAGCGAGTCTATATTAGAACTTGAAACGGCTGACAGTCAAGCACTATACATCGGGGACAACTATGCGTATATCGTAAAGGTATATGACGGTGCAAAGACAGAGCTTTCCGAATATGTTCTCCGAAGTCTTGCTGAAAACGGGTTGTTCTGTATATGCCGTGCAGATGTACGTGGCTTCTCCTATGATGAGATAAGGGCGCAGGCGGAAAAAGACGGCTATAATGACCGCTGCGGTATCATAATGTATCTGAAAAGTGATTTTGACACTGCCGTTATGAACGATACACTTGCAAACGGCATGGAGCTTTTCATCACCTCAGAGGATGAGCGTACAGAGTTGTTTGAGACAGAGCTCAGGGATAAACTCGGCAAGATATATCTTACTGCCGGTCTGTGCGGACAGGACAGCGCGAAGACCATAGAAATGCTGGATCAGATCACCGAAAAAATGCCTGAAAAGAAGGTAACTGAGATCACAGGCGAGGATTCTGTTTCCCTTAATGATCAGCAGAAAAACAGCAGTGTACAGATAGGCTATGCCTTTGCGATAATCACACTTGGGTTCATGTTCAGCGGAGTGTTCGCGGCTCACACTGTCATCACCGAGGAGAACAACAAGGTGTTCACACGCTATAAGCTTACCGGAAGAAGCACTGCCATGTACTTTACTGCAAAGTTCATCACAGTCGTTCTGATGAGCGCTTTACAGACAGGCGTGCTGGCAGTATGCCTCATGTTTATGAAGAATATGGACCTGGGTATCTCTATGCCGATGTTCTTGCTGATAATATTCCTGCTGGGTCTTGTAATTGGCACATTTGCTATGTTGACAGGAATACTTTTTGGTGATATAATGAGTTCAGTATATGCTGCCTTTGCTATATGGAGCATATCTGCGATGCTGAGCGGGCTGCTGTTCCCCATAGACGATACTGCAAAGGTGCTCAAAGCCATTTCCTACCTTATGCCCCAGAGATGGTTCATGGATTCTACCGAAAAGATCCTTGCAGGACTGGGCGGTGCATATCCCACGCTCATCTGTGTGACAGCGGCATATCTGGTGATTATAGTCGGGATAGGCAGTGTGGGACTCAAAATGAAGAAACAGCCCTCTTGATGTCTGAAGCCTTGATGATGTAAAGGGATAATATGCACGAAAATATCAGGAACAATTATTTTCTCGGAGTTCGTATGGCTCTGCTGATAATAATTGTGATCTATACAAATTTTTCCTGTTCGCTGATGACAGGGGCATCCGTAAGGGTGCTCCTGCTGTTGGCATTTTATATAGGCTTCCTGACTTTCAGGGAGCTTGCAGACCGTAAAGTACAGCTGCTGCTCCTTGCTGCTGCGGGGATAGTATTCTGCATACTCTATAAATTGATCGGCAGCGGTGCTATGCTTATGGGAGTTTTTGCGGGATATGAGGTGCTCACCTATCTGAAGCCCCGCTTTTCCTTGTATTTTGTCCCCGTTCTGCCCTGTCTTATCATGGCTCTGCAGAATATGGGAGGAAATGAACACAGTTATCTTGTGATATCTCTGCTGCTGATGGTCATATATCTGCAGAATGACAAGGTAGTGGATTTCTATGCTGTCCGCACAAAGGAAAATGATCTCAACGAACTTTCCTTGAAGCATGATATGGACCGGAAAGAGCATGAGATGAAGGAACAGCTGCAGAAAAGCCTGCTTATGGCAGAAAACCAGGTGCTCGAGGAACGCACGCAGCTGTCACAGACCCTTCACGACAAGCTGGGGCACAATATAAACGGCTCGGTATATCAGCTTGAAGCAGTAAAGGTGCTCATGAAAAAGGATCCCGAACGTGCAGGCTCCATGATACAGGCTGTCATAGACCAGTTGAGGACAGGTATGGATGAGATACGGGCCATACTGCGCAACAAACGCCCGGAAAAGCACAGACTGGCAGCTGTTCAGCTTGAAAGACTGTGTGAGGACTGCCGTGACAAGGGCATAGAAGCGGAGCTTATTACCGACGGTGAGCTTTCCGCTGTCCCCGATAATATCCTTGAGGTAATACTTGACAACTGCTTTGAGGCGGTGTCAAACTCTCTAAAATACGCAAAATGCACGAAGATCATCATAAATATCTGTGTGATGAACAAAATGGTGCGGTGCAGCATCAGCGACAATGGTGTGGGCTGCCCTGAGATAAAGGATGGCATGGGTCTGTCAGGTATACGTCGGCGTGTAAGACAGGCAAACGGTATGGTCGAGATAGATCCTGAGATGGGATTTAAGGTGAATATGCTTTTCCCTATGAGATGAACAGAGGTGGAACATGGATAAGATAAAGGTGCTGATCGCGGATGACAGTGATTTTGTCAGGGACGGTATGAAGATAATACTCGATGTGGACGATGATTTTGATGTGATAGGCTGTGCTTCAAACGGCAGAGAAGCGTGTGAGATAGCCGAAAAAACACCGCCTGATGTTTTCCTTATGGATATACAGATGCCTGTCATGGATGGGATAGAGGCCACGGAGTACATAACAAAGCATGATCTCGGGAAGGTGCTCATCCTCACCACGTTCGATGAGGATGAACTGGTACAGGCAGCGCTCAGGAACGGCGCAAAGGGGTACCTTATCAAGAACCACACTCCCGAACACCTCAAACAGATGATACGGTCTGTATACTACGGCACGGGTGTCATGGAGGAAAGCATCCTCGAAAGCCTTGCGCGAAACACCGAGCCCGCTCCCTCGGGATTCC
>JAFPYQ010000074.1 GCA_017394475.1 Oscillospiraceae bacterium
AAGCTACTACGGAAAGGGTGAGCTCACTGCCCTTGTGAAAAAGCTTGAAATGAAGATACAGACAGGTCTCAGACGGGACGGACTGAACAGCGCAAAAGGAGGAGGCAAACGTGGCAGAGGAAAAAAGAAAAGATAAAAAGCCCCGTTCGCCTGCAGCAGCCTGCGCGATACGGTGCACAGCGTTTTTGGCATTGTCTCTGCTGGGTAAATTCGAACTCAGATACTGGTTCGCCAATGTGGGCGAGATCGGATGCATCCTGTATGAGATATTCCTCACCACATTCTTCCTGCAGGTGGTGGACAGGAATAAGCGCTCGTTCTTTGCCAAAGGGCGTGGGATAGAGAATATCACAAGGGGGCTGTTGTGGGGCATCGTCCTGCCGCTGTACCCTGCGCTGATGGATTTCGGATTCAAGAAGCTCACTTTCATAAGGGACTACTCACAGAAGCTGTTCGGCGTAGGCTCGGTGCATATACTCTGTGAAGCGGTATTTACCGCATTCCTGGCATTCGGTTATGTGTTCACGGTGATAAAGGAGCACTACGGCGAAAAGCCCGCAGGGGCGATCAGCATACTCATATATCTTGTCTATACGGAGATACGGCTGTATGATTTCATAGACCCGGTGCTGAGAGAGGGCTGGCCGGTAAATCCCTTTGAATTCATAAACTTACTGTCGCTGCTGCTGGTGGGTATCGGCTGCGTGCTGATGCTCATGGCATACGGCGATATACGCTCGGTGGCCATATTCCTGCCCCTTATGTATCTGATACAGTACACAGGCGTCACATATTATGATATATACCATTCGGGCGTATTCCTCGACAGCGGTTTCCGCCTTATGAGGACCCTCCCGTTCTTTGTATCGGATGTGGCAGTGTGCCTGATGATACTCACCCGTGTACAGGGAGACGGAACTATCGCCAACCTTGTCAAAGACGAAGAATAAACAGATCCCCCCGCCGTGTGGTGGTTCATACTGCCGCAGGCGGGGGGTGGTGTAGACAGCAGATGGAGGACTTATGTGGAGTACGCTTTCCCCGCAGTGGCAGTGCGTTTTTGAACAGGCAGTCAGAGCCTTCCGTGAAGGGAATATCCCCATAGGGGCGGCGCTGTTCGATGAAAACGGCGGACTTGTGGCAGCAGACAGGAACCGTATAAACAATGACAGCAGGACGAGGAAAATAAAAGGGCTCAACAGACGCCTTTCCCATGCGGAGATAAATGTGCTGAGGCTGCTCGATACCTCAGAGTATGACCCTGAGAGCCTCACGCTGTATACTACTATGGAGCCCTGCCCCATGTGCATGGGGACTGCGCTTATGTCAAATATCAGGCATATCCGCTATGCAGCCCTTGACCCATACTGCGGCATGACCCATCTGGCGCAGAGCGAGCCATATTACATGTCAAAGCAGATCGACTGCTGCCATGAAGGCGGAGAAGCGGAGCAGTTCCAACTCGCCATGCAGTGTATCACCGAGCTCAGAAGTCTCAGCGACGGGAAGAGCGATATAGTATACAGGCAGTTCAAAAGCTATGCCCCGAAAGCCGCCGCCGCTGCAGAAAGACTGTATAACAACAGCACATTTGCAAAGCTTGAAAATGAGCTATGTGCGGATGAGCTGTATGACTTTATCATATCAGAGATACGGATATGAACAGGAGAAGATAAAATGAAGAACGAGATAAAGGCATTCATAGCCGCAGACTGTGATTTTGAAACTGCGGATACCGTGATATTCGGAGCACCCTTTGACAGTACCACCTCATTCAGGCCGGGCACACGCTTCGGCCCTGCTGCCATAAGGAGCGAAAGCTTCGGTATAGAGACCTATTCCCCCTATCAGGACAAGGATCTGTGTGACATAAACGTGTTCGACAGCGGCGACCTTGAACTGTGCTTCGGCAGCCCGGAGCAGGCGCTGGCAGATATAGGGGCACACACAAGGGAGATACTTTCCGCAGGCAAGCGCCCTGTGATGATAGGCGGCGAGCACCTTGTGACTCTGGGTGCGTTCCGTGCGGTGCATGAAAAGTATCCCGATCTGTATATGATACATTTTGATGCCCACACCGACCTCAGGGAGGACTATCTGGGTCAGCCCCTGTCCCATGCCTGCGTGATAAGGCGCTGCCATGACATCATCGGCGACGGGCGTATATGGCAGTTCGGCATACGCAGCGGTGAGAGATACGAATTTGAATTTGCAAAGGCTCATAACCACATCTATCCCACCACCGTAAAGGGCGTGGACTTTTCGGGCGTGGACGATGCCATAGCCGCACTGAAAGGAAAGAAAGTCTATCTGACGATAGACCTTGATGTGCTCGATCCCGCGTATTTCTGCGGCACAGGCACCCCCGAGGCAGGAGGAGCCACCTTCAATCAGCTCCTTGAAGCCATAATAAAGATAGGCAATTCCCTTGACATAGCCGCCGCAGATATCAACGAGCTCTCTCCCCACTACGACCAGAGCGGCGCATCCACCGCCATAGCCTGCAAGATACTGAGAGAACTGCTGTTGGCGATAAACGGCGACCGTCAGTGATCGGGGTCAAGGGGACGCGTCCCCTTGCAGGTGCGGGCAGCGCCCGCGAACCCATCAGCAGAGAAACAACGGCGCAGAAATAAACTAACAAGCCCCAAAGCCGCCGCGCTAAAAGCCACAAAACCGCAGTTACGATCCGATCCGTACATCAAAACAAAACCGCCAAGTGCGGCGGCGTTACTTACATATCAGCACCGAGCAGGACAGCGGCGACAGCCGTTGTTCCTGCGGGAAATCCGTAAATCCGCAAAGAAGTAAAGAAGTAATGTTTCCGTCAATAATCAAGTACAATTATTTATTCTGAAAATCTATTGACAATCTGTACAAAAAACACTTTCACGATACAGCAAGAAAAGCAGGTCAAACCGACCTGCTTTTCTCATACGCCTTTATTATATGTTGCTTTTTAACCGATAATTATTGAAATAGGTAATAACAAGAACATGCTTATACGAAATTATACATTTCATGGTTTGCAGAATTCGGATCATCATGAGCTCCTATCATAAAAGCTGCATAGCATACGATCACGGTATCATATCCTTTATCATGGATATATTCATCATAAAAATTTTCGCTGTGAGTATCTCTGACGGTCAGAATGTCTATACTATGGACTCCTAATGAAAGAAATGGTTCTGTTACCGCATCATATGAATCCCCGAGAAAAAGGATCTTACCGTGATCAGCATTAAGATTTGTACAAGATTTTGAAGAATAATTATAATGGCTGCAAGCATTGACATCTTCTATAAAAAGGTCTGTAAAATCACCCTCTTCGTTATCTGCAATGTATTTTGTTTCGAATTTAGGAGTCACAAGTGTATAATCGTCGTATTTCAGACCCGAACCCTCAAATTTTCGCCCTTGTTCTCCAAGCCATGCATTTTCAGTGATCTTGAAATCATAATTTACATCATCATAAATATGCAGATCAATATCGTATCCACAAAATTCATTAAGAGAACGGGCTATCTTAGCGGCAGCCCATTTGGCTGTAGGTACAGTCCAGTGGTGATCCGTACGATAGAACATTTGATAGATATCAAGCCCATCATTCTTTATTTCCTGCCTGAGATCAAGATAGTTTATCTCTGCAGTATCAAGACGTTCAAGCAATCTGTCTGCATTGTCATTGCAAAAACTTTCTGTTTTCTGATCATAGAAAATTGAGTCGTCCAGATATTTTGTGGGCTTATTTACATAGATAAGATTTATTCCCTCACTATCGAGACGCTTTTTTAACAATAGCAGTTGATTGTATTCATAATCTGTTGATGTTTTGGGGTTTGGTGTGATGATATAGTCATTGTCATAAAAGTATATGCCTATGTGATTATAGGAGTTTTTGTCGATCATCCATGTAAGTTTACTTCCTATGCCAACAAAAAATGAAGGATCGGTACAGAAAAAAATACATAGACATAAAAAAATTGCAGTAGCGATCGTATTTGCTATTTTGTTCATTTTTTGACTCCAGTTAGAAATTTGCATATGCAAATGTGTCATTAGCCCTGTTTGCAGATAATGCTAATGAAACGGCAAACAGAATGATGATCAAAGCGTTATACAAAATGATATATATTTTGTCAAGTCCACGCTTATGCATAAACGATTCCAGCTTTTTTGTTATTGGCAAAGCGAATATCAGTGCAGTAATAGATGTGATCAGACCGGGAATGAATCTGTTCGGCCTTCCGGAAACAGAATCAGTGATATTTGGGATCACCATTGATCGTATATACCAAAGTCCATGGGAAAAACTGTCAGCTCGGAACATTACCCAAGCAATTATGATCCCAAATAAAACAAAAATATGCCAGAGTGTTTTTACTTTATGATCTTCAGATCTGTGGATCCCGGTGAAATGTTCAATTACGGCAAATGTAAAATGTAAAAGACCCCAAGCTATAAAAGTAAGATCTATCCCATGCCACAGGCCGGTAAGGATCCATACAATGAAAAGGTTGAAAAAAGTAGTCAGCTGAGATTTTTTTGATCCTCCGAGAGGTATATATATATACTCTTTAAACCAGGATCCCAGTGAAATATGCCATCTGCGCCAGAATTCGGATATGGATGAAGAAGCATAGGGGTAATCGAAGTTTTCATTACATTTATATCCGAGGAGCCTGGTAAAGCCTATAGCCATATCGGAATATCCTGAAAAATCATAGTACAGCTGCAATGAAAAACAAATCGCGCCGAACCATGCCATAGGCAGTGAAATCATCCTTACAGGTTCGTTAAAAGCCTGATCGGCAAATACTGCAAGGGAGTCTGCCATTATGATTTTTTTAATGAATCCTGTCATGATGCGTTGTGTGCCATCATTGATGTTGTCCAGTCTATCGGTAAAATTATGTTGTTCCTGCTTTATATCCGGATCCGTGAATTCATGATATTTCATTATCGGCCCGGATTGGATCTGTGTAAACAACATAATATATGCTATATCACCGAGAGGATGTTGAAAAGGCTTTGCTTTATGTGTATAAATATCGATAAGGTATGATATTTCTCTGAATGTAAGAAATGACAGGCCCAAAGGAAGTAAAATAGGTTCAAATCCTGCTAATGAGACAAGTTTGATGCTTGCTTTGAAGAAAATGAGCAAAAAAACATCTATAGTTATGGCAGAAATAAAAAGGAGCTTTCTGAGATCGGTACGGGTATTTTGTATTTTTATGATCGCTCGTCCTGCTGCCACATTCAGACAAATTGAAATAATGAAAGGGATAAAATAATTGTGATCATTAAAAAAATAGCATACGATAGCTATTAATATAATAAATCCATATCTGATAAGTTCATTTTTATTATTTCTTTCTTTTACGATAAAGGTAAAAACAATTGTACTGATCAGTACAGTCATCATCAAAGGAATATTAGTATATACCACAGTAGACCTCGTTAAAAGCTGAAAGGGAATAGTGTTAGCATAAAACTTTTCAAGCTGTATTTAGTTTCTGGAATATATTGGTATGAAATATGCCGTCCGAATCGGACGGCGGTCGTTCAGTTTGTCCTGCTTTTCTCATACGCCTTTATGATATCCTGTACCAGCTTGTGCCTTACCACATCACGTTCGGTAAATCTTGTGATGGCGATGTCATCTATTCCTTTCAGGATGTGCATGGCTTCCACGAGGCCGGATTTTTTTGTGTCGGGCAGGTCTATCTGGGTGATGTCGCCGGTGATGACCATTTTGCTGTTGAAGCCCAGACGGGTGAGGAACATCTTTATCTGTTCCTTGGTGGTGTTCTGCGCCTCATCGAGGATGATGAAGGCATCGTCAAGGGTGCGCCCGCGCATATATGCCAGGGGGGCTACCTCGATTATGCCCTTTTCCATGTTCTTGTTGAAATTCTCAGCGCCCATCATGTCAAAAAGTGCATCATACAGGGGGCGCAGATAGGGGTCTACCTTGTTCTGCAGGTCGCCCGGGAGAAAGCCCAGCTTTTCTCCTGCCTCCACAGCGGGGCGGGTGAGGATTATGCGGTTCACCTCATGGTTCTTGAACGCCTTGACAGCCATTGCCACTGCAAGATAGGTCTTGCCCGTACCTGCAGGGCCTATGCCCATGACGATGGTGTTCTGCCGTATAAGATCAACGTATTTGCGCTGACCTACGGTCTTTGCCTTTATCACCTTGCCCGAGACCGTCACGCATATACCATCAGCGGTGAGCTTCAGTGCTTCCTCGAGTGCATCCTCCTCCACTGCGGAAAAGATGTATTCAAGGCTCTGGGCGGTGAGTGTTTCGGTGTAGGAGCGCTCTATCATGGCTTTCACAGCCATCACGCATTTGTGCACCTGAGCTTCCTCGCCGCTTATGCGGATATCGCTGCCCCTTGACAGTACGGAAACATCGTACTGTTTCTGCAGGCGGTTCACATTCTCATCGAATTTTCCGAAAATATTTATTATATCGTCAACGCTGTCAACGGTAATGATCTGTTCCATCCTTAAACATCGGCTCCGTTTTGCAGGCCATGCCCGAGGTCAATTTTTGATGACGTTTTTGCCGTCGGCTTGACAAACCTGCTCTTATATGATAAAATTATATCAGTCTGTTTTGAGACTGTCCACGATCTCGAGGAATCTCTCGATGTCGTCAAATTCCTTGTTTACCGAGGCAAAGCGCACATACGCCACCTTGTCAAGGGTCTTCAGGCGGTCAAGGGCGATATCGCTTATCTCCGCAGTGGAGATCTGACCTTCCTGCATTGCCGCAGCCTCTATGTAATCGGCTATCTCCATGATGGCAGTGCCGCTGACAGGGCGCTTTTTTACCGCAAAGGACAGTCCTCTTATCAGCTTGTGCTTGTCAAATGCCTCATAGGTGTTGTTCTTCTTATGCACCATAACCACGGGCATATCTACGGTCTCATAGGTGGTGAAGCGCTTCCCGCATTCCGGGCATATACGCCTGCGCCGCTGTTTTCCCTCACTGAATCGGGAATCCACGACCTTAGTATCTTCAAAATCACAGTAGGGACAGCGCATAAGTTCACCTCACACAAAATTACAGATAACACATCTTATTATAAATTATTTTGAATGATTTGTCAAGTGCCATCCTCGGGATGGCAGCAGATGCCGTATGCATCCGTTTAGTCAGATGATCACTGGAGCAAAGAATGAAAAGCAACGGGATAAAGATATTCGCCGGATACACGCTGATCCTTTTTATAGTCGTGTTCGGCATAACCAAATTGTTTGAAGTGCCCCTTGAGGCAGCAGAGGAGAACGTTCCCGATCCTGTGGTGACTACCACCGCGGTGACGGAGCCAGAACCCGATCCGAACGCACCCAAGGAGGAGGACCCCAAGGCGGACAACACATGGGCGCTGTTCCTTGTGAACGATCAGAACCCCATACCCAAGGAGTACAGCGATAACCTTGATACATCGGTAGTTTACGAAAGCACCCGCAAATTTGAGATGGATTCAAGGGTGGAACAGTATATCAGGGATATGTTTGAAGCGGCATCCGAGGATGGGATAGACCTTGTGATGTGCTCTGCATACAGATCCTTTTCCAAGCAGGACGAGAATTTCAACAACAGCGTGCAGGACCGCATTGACAGGATGGGCATGACCGAGGAGGAAGCGTATAACGATGCGCTGCTGGAGGTTCAGCTCCCCGGCCACAGCGAGCACAATGCGGGCGTTGCGGCAGACATAATGTGTGACACATATACCAACATGGATGATGACGGGTTCAAGAACACAGAGGCCTATACATGGCTCATAGAACACTGCGCTGAGTATGGCTTTATCCTCCGCTATCCCGAGGGGAAGGAAAAGATAACTAAGATAAAGTATGAGCCGTGGCATTACAGATTTGTGGGAAAATACTATGCAAAGTACATTATGGAGCATGATCTGTGCCTTGAAGAATTCTTTGAGGAAATGAACTGGCTCGATGAGGACGGAAAGGCAGTATATCACGTTATCGAGGAAGATGAGGAAAAGGCGGTCCGCCTTGCGGATGATGAGGAGACGGAAACTGCTGAGACCACCGTGCCCGATGACGGTGAAACAGAGGAAACGGAAGAATGACCGCCTGATGTGTGCAGGTACAAGAGGGGTATATGAAAAAGATGATAATAGGAGCTGTGGCATTCATAGTGTTCGTGGCATCTGCCATAGCCGCACTGAGCGCTTTGCTGATAGGTGTGGGCTATGAAAAGAAGAACATGGAAACGAACAATAATATTCAGGGATGACAAGCGGCACAGCGGATACGATAACAATGGATCTTAACGGAGCATACAAGAAGATAAATTCGATACTGAGCGGCATGGCCGACAGCGGCTTCGATGCGTTGTGCATCTTTGAACAGTTCATCACGAAAAGAGAGGAACTGCTGGCATTCTCGGAAAGGGAATGTGATGAAACACGGCTGCAAAGGGCGGTGAATGCGGCTCACAGGCGCACGGAGGGCTACCCTCTCCAGTATATCCTGGGGGAGTGGGAGTTTTACGGCCGCACCTTCAAGGTGGGGGAGGGCGTGCTCATCCCCCGTCCGGATACGGAGACCCTTATAGATGAGGCACAGCGCATCATCGACAGCTTTGACGGCAAGCGCAGGATGGTATGTGCCGATCTGTGTGCCGGCAGCGGCTGTATCGGCATAACCCTTGAAAGGAACAATCCCGGAAAACTGCGGATGTATGCAGTGGAGCTGTCCGGGGATGTGTTCCCCTACCTTGTGGACAACATCGGCCGCCACGGTGCGGAGATTGTCATGATCAGGGGAGATATATCAAACGGCGTGCTGCTGGATAATTTCATCGATGATGACGGCGAGGAGATGGGCATAGACCTTATCGTTTCCAATCCTCCCTACCTCAGCGAGAAGGAGATGGACGAGCTGCAGAAGGAGGTCACCTTCGAGCCGTCAATGGCGCTGTACGGCGGCGCTGACGGGCTGCAGTTCTACCGCGTCATATCGAGATTGTGGGGCGAGATGCTGAACAAGTGCGGCGCCATAGTTTTCGAGATAGGGGAGACCCAGCGGGCGGATGTGGAAAAGATCCTTCTGGAATGTGGGTTCTGTGACATCAATATCGTGCAGTATGCGGGGATGGACAGAGTGATCTCCGCACGAAAGAGATAAGCCCCGAAAGGCTTCTGATGATATGCTCTACTATATTATGAACAAGCCTGCGGGCTGCATCACGGCTGTGCGGGATGAAAAATACCGCACAGTCATGTATTATGTGCCGGAGGAGCTGCGGGGAAAACTGCATCCTGTGGGCAGGCTCGATGCGGATACCACAGGGCTGCTGATACTGACCGATGACGGGCGGCTCGATACCGCTCTGCTCGACCCCGTGCACCATCTTGAAAAGACCTACCGCATATATGCCTTCGGCGATCCTTATGCGGGGGGCATAGAACGTCTCGAAAGCAGTGTATGCATCGGAAAGCACCACACACTGCCCGCCCGTGTGGAGAACATACGGACCTTTGAAGTGAAGGACATGGAGCCTCTGATGCCCTCTAAACGGCGGGAGCGGTACATGAAGAACCCCCATGGAAAGGCGTTCTCCTGCGACCTTATCATAACCGAGGGGAAAAAGCATCAGGTCAAGCTGATGATGAAGGCCATCGGCTGTACGGTTTGCAGGCTCATCCGGACGAAATTCGGTGAGCTTACCATAGACGGCATCGCCGAGGGGGAGATAAGGGAGATGACGGATGAGGAGAGGGAATATATACTTGACAGGGTGAGGGCGGCGGAATGAAAAGCGCAGAACGGTCGGCATCTGTCTCTTTATGAGAGTGTGACGCAGGATGCGGCATTTGCGTTTCTTACCGATTTTCCCGCAGGAGCAGCGGCTGTCGCCGCTGGCCTGCTCGGTGCTGATATGTTAGTAACGCCGCCGCACTTAGCGGTTTTTATTTTATGTGCCGGTTGGATCGTAACTGCGGTTTTGCGGCTTTTAGTGCGGCGGCTTTGGAGCTTGTCTGTTTATTGCTGAGCCGTTGTTTCTCTGCTGATGGGTTCGCGGGCTCTGCCCGCACCCGCCAAAGGGTCGCGACCCTTTGGGATCCCATACTATGTTCGCCCCTATGACCCCTATAAGTACAGATCGGTCATGTCGCAGATCGAGCGCTATGCAGATAAAAACAAGTGAGGTGAGTGGATGCTCTTGTGAGCATCCACTCACTGCCGACTGCCGCTTACTGTGTGCTTCGATTGTATAAAATCATTACACTTTCCCTGCGAATGCGGGAAATTTATGTTTAACACGCCGATAAAATATCCCTTGACAATACAGGGGCAAAATGTTATAATATAAATTGGCTGTTTTTGTATATGGATAAAACAGCGTTATCCTTGCCTGTTTACGATAACAGGCTTATCCCAAGAGGAGGTGCTTTAAAATGGCTAAGCTCAACGAATCCTATGAGGCTATGATAGTTTTCAGCATGGGACAGGGAGAGGACGGCATAAAGGCTCTTATCGAGAAGTTCAAGGGACTTATCGAGCAGAATGCCGAGCTCACCGATTTTGAAGACTGGGGCAAGAGAAAGCTCGCTTACGAGATCGACTACCAGCCTGACGGATACTATGTGATCTATCGCTTCACATCCGCGCCTGCATTCCCTGCAGAGCTTGACAGAGTTCTCAAGATCACTGACGGCGTTCTTCGTTCACTCATAACCACAGCTATCGTCAAGAAGGACGATGCCAAGGAAGAGAAGTAAGGGGGAACGGGAATGATCGGTGCAACAGCAATAAACAAGGTCATCCTGATGGGCAGGCTCACTGCCACTCCCGAGCTCAGACAGACCTCGGGCGGTATCCCCACTACACAGTTCACAGTTGCCATAACAAGGACTTATCAGAATCAGAACGGCGAGCGCCAGTCTGATTTCATAACCTGTGTGGCATGGAGGCAGACTGCCGAATTTATATGCCGCAACTTTACCAAGGGCAGGCTCATTCTCGTAGAAGGCGATCTTCGCACAAGATCCTACGATGACAGGAATCATCCCGATGTAAAGCATTATGTTACCGAGGTCTTTGTTGAAAACGCAAGCTTCGGCGAGACCAAATCATCGGCAGGCGGCGGTTATTCGCAGGGCGGTTACGAACCCGCTCCGCCACCGGCAAACTATGGCAGCGGCAATGGTAATTCCTATCGTTCACAGTCATATCAGCCGCAGTCCGCTCCCGCGAGCGTTGCGGATATCAACGATTTTGAAGAAGTTGTGAGCGATGCTTCGGATCTGCCTTTCTGATCAACGGCAGAATACGTTTTTGATGAGTCGGTTCGTCCGACGGAGGTTTAAAAATGGAAAGAGAGTTCAGAGGTCCCAGAGGTGCAAGAAGACCCCGCAAAAAGGTTTGCATCTTCTGTGCTGAAAAGATCGACAGGATCGATTACAAGGACACTACAAGGCTCAGAAAGTGCATGACAGAGCGTGCCAAGATTCTTCCCAGAAGAGTAACAGGCACCTGCGCTTTCCATCAGAGAGAGCTCACAGTTGCTATCAAGCGCGCAAGACAGATAGCTCTCCTGCCCTATGTAGCAGACTGATTAAAACAAACGAAGGCCCGCAGCCATATCGGCTGCGGGTCTTTTTCTTTGTTCGTTTTATGATATGCCCAGAGCCTTTTCAAGCCCTGCTTTGAGGGTGAGATACCTCTGCAGCTTTTCTTCCTTCTCAAAGTGTACATCGCGGGACTGGGGCACTGCGGAAAGATAGTCCAGCCTTTCCACCCCGAACTGCTCCGAGGTAAGGTCAAAGGACACGCCCTTTACTATATTGAAACAGTGGTAGGTGCCGCCCGGACGCAGTATCCCCCATACCTGCCCGCCGAAGATATCCTGTGCAAGGAATGCGGTGATGGAGCACTGCCCTACGGTGGGGTTGCCCGTGCTCCAGTTGGAGCGCAGCCTGGGGGCACAGGTGTTCTCGCTCCATATTTCCGTGAGCAGGTCATACAGGGCGATAGGGTCTGTTATCTGTGAGTATTTTTCATTGATCGGTGCAAGCCCGCTGCAATTTGCGGCATTGTAGAATCTGTGCTGCATGATACTGCTCCTGTTGTCATTGCTTCTTCTGCTGCTTTTCACGTTCCTCTGCCATTGCCTGTCTTGCGGTGGAGAGCATCAGCTTTATCCTGTTCTCCTGGTTTACCCTTGTGGCACCGGGGTCATAGTCTATGGGGACGATATTTGCCTGCGGGAACTCCTCACGCAGTCTTCTCACCATGCCCTTGCCGATGATGTGGTTGGGCAGGCAGCCGAAGGGCTGTGCGCAGACGATGTTGTTTATACCCATGTGTATCATATCCACCATTTCCGCAGTAAGCAGCCACCCCTCGCCCATCTTGTTGGCGGGTGAGATATAGTCCACCACCTCTGCCTTTGCCTTTTCAAAGGGTGTAGGGCCGAAGAACCTGGTGTTCTTCACTGCGGATATGATCTTGTTCTGCATCATCTTGAAGAAGCCCTTTATGCCCAGTGATGCGAAGTATTTCTTGTACTTGACATGATAGAGCTCGGTCTCGACGATATGGTGGTCGCCCATGAAGATAAGGAAGTCGATGAGACCGGGGCAGTATACCTCGCAGCCCTCGGATTCCAGGAACTTCTGCAGCTCATTGTTGCCCAGAGGGGAGTATTTGATATATATCTCGCCCACTATGCCCACGCGGACGATATCCGGGTTCGGC
>JAFPYQ010000075.1 GCA_017394475.1 Oscillospiraceae bacterium
ATATCATGGCATTTTCTTCCCCATGCTCGGAGATAACACTGTCTATGAGCGCTTCGGGAACAGAATAACGTATCTCAATCTCCTTTGCCCTGCCGCCTTTTGTATCGGGTATCTTTTTGCCCGATCTAATGAAATTCCTCAGGACTGCATTTATAAGTCCCTGTGCTGAACTTTTTTTCAGAGCCTTTATCAGCTCCACATTCTCGTTTACAGCCGCAGAATCGGGAGTATCCATATATAAAAGCTCACACAGTCCCATGAGCAGGACAGTATAAACTTCCTTGTCAAGAGCCTTTAGGGGCTTTCTGATAAACGAACGGGCTATATGTTCAAGGGTCAAACGGTGTTCGAGCACTTTCATGGAAAGTGCGGAGGCAAATGCCCTGTCCCTTTCGTTATCGCATTTAACATCTACAAGGTTTGAATAGGCACCGTTCAGAAGTCTTTCACACAAACGGTATGCAGCCATCCGTGAATGGGTCACAGCTTGTTTCCTTTCAGAAAATCAGATGTTTTCATCCTTTTTCCGCCTGCAGCCTGCACCTCATCAAAGGTTATGCCCTGACCGTCACCGCATATCACGGTGAAATCGCTCTTATCGGCAATAGTGCCGCATTCTCCGTCAAAGCGCCTGCCTGACAGATGTGCCTTATATACCTTTATGCGATCCTCACCCTTCATCATATAGGCACCGGGATTTGAGGAAAGTCCTCTTATAAGGCGGTGTATCTCGGCTGCGGGCTTTGAAAAGTTAAGTGCAGCCATGGATTTTGATATCATAGGCGCATAGCTGGAAAGGCTGTCATCCTGCGGTACAGGTTCGATACTGCCGTTTTTTATCATGTCAAGAGCCTCTGTGAGAGCTTCACCGCCCAGTTTTGCAAGTCTTACCGTGAGTTCATCAGCAGTCTCGTTCTCGCCTATATCTATACTGCGTGAATACAGCATATCGCCTGTGTCGAGCCCTTCGCCCATCTGCATGATGGTGACGCCCGTGGTCTTTTCACCGTTTATGATGCTCCACTGTATGGGACCTGCACCTCTGTAGGCAGGGAGCAGTGAGGCATGGACATTTATACAGCCGTATCTTGGAAATTCAAGTATTTCCTTCGGAAGTATCTTACCATAGGCGGCGACCACTATTATATCGGGAACGAGTTCCTTTATTACAGCCATGGCTTTTGCGGCATCATCGCCACTTTTGAGGCTGTTCGGCTGATATACCACAAGATTAGTGTTCTCAAAGCAATATTTTTTCAAAGGGGAGGGGATCACTTTGTTCCCTCTTCCTCTGGGCTTATCGGGTTGTGTAAATACTCCGACCACGGTCTCGCCGCTTCTTCTGAGAGCATCGAGCTGTTCTACGGCAAAATCGGGAGTTCCCATAAATAGTATCCGCATTATGCTGTTCACCTTTATTTATCGGTCAATGGTTTTTTCTGCGTGACCTTTTCTTCTCCTGATATTCCTCAGGTTCTACAAATTCTGTACAAACATCTGTGAAAAGCTGCCCGTCAAGATGAGCATTTTCATGTACCGCACACTGAGCACCAAGATCGAACAGTTCCAGTTCAAAGGTGTTTCCCTGCCTGTCCTGCGCGCGGAGCTTCACTCTTTCGGGGCGGTCTACATAGCCCCATTTATCGGGAACGGAGAGGCAGCCTTCAAGAACATGCTGATTCCCTTCCTGCTCGAATATCTCGGGATTTATCGCATCAATACGGCGCTCTTCACCGTTTTCGGGATCCTCCTCATTGGGAAGGTGCATGATGAAATATCTTCTGCAGAAGCCCACCTGAGGAGCCGCAAGGCCTACACCGCCTGCCTTATCCAGTGTTTCGTGCATATCATCCAGTATCTGGGAGAGCTTTTCATCAAATTTTACGACAGGACGGCATTTTTTGCGAAGTATAGGGTCACCGTCAAGATAAATGTTTCTTATCGCCATATTTTATCACTTTTCTAATAGTATTATGGTATATCTCCGTTAATGTCAACATACATGTTCACATCGGAGAATTCCTTCATTTTAAGCGCATCTCTGCGCACATTGCTGATGAATTCGCGGAACCTGCGGTCATTCTTGCATTTGAGCATTATCTTATAGCGGTACTGACCGCATACGCGCTCCATATCGCACTTTGTGGCGCGATATATCACAAGGGGTATCTTTTCGGCTCCCGAGTGTGCCTCACGAAGGAGGGCTTCAAAGATATTCGCTGCCGTGGCTGCTTCCCTTTCCGTTACCGAGGATATGCCTACCACACATATATCACAGAACGGGGGATAGAGCATCGTTCGGCGTATGGCGATCTCCTGCTCATAGAAGCCCTTATAGTCCTGTTTTGCCCCAAGCTCGATTATATAATGATCGGGCTGAGTGGTCTGTATAAGTGCCTGACCCGGGCGGTCTGCCCTGCCGCTCCTGCCCACCACCTGAGTGATGAGGGAGAATGTGCGCTCATAGCTTCTGAAATCCCCTGTGGAAAGGGCTCTGTCTATACCTATGACACCAACAAGTGTCACAAGCGGGAAATCAAGGCCTTTCGCTATCATCTGAGTGCCCACCATGATATCATACTCGCCGTTCCTGAAAGCAGTGAACTGTTTTTCATAGGAAAAGCGGGAATATGTAGTATCCGCATCCATCCGCAGTATACGTGCATCGGGAAAATAC
>JAFPYQ010000076.1 GCA_017394475.1 Oscillospiraceae bacterium
CATTGTGGGGTTGTTCTTTGTGAGTGCCTTGACGGTGAGCTGTTCCTCTGCCTTTTCGTTTGCCAGGCGCAGATGGTTCTGTGATTTGGTAAGATTTTCCTTTACTGCCTGCAGCGCCTTGATGGACTTGTCGATCTCCTTGATGGCATCCTCAAACCTGTCGGAAGCGTTCTTGTAATTCTTGGAAAATGCTGTCCTGAACGCATCTATCTGTTCTTCAAAATGGGTTATGTCTATCTCCCGTTCTTCCTTTTCCTTGAGCCTGCGCTTTGCTTCAAGGGCGTTGAGTGCGGCGTTGCGGAGTATGGTTATCATGGGGATGAAGAACTGCGGGCGTATGACATACATCTTGTCATATTCATAGGAAACGTCGCATATACCCTGATTGTACATCTCGTTTTCTGGTTCAAGAAGAGTGACAAGGACTGCATATTCACAGTTTTTCTTAGTTCTGTCCTTGTCCAGCTTTTCAAAGAAATCTGCATTTTTGTGCTTTACCGCAGTGTCATCCATCTCGTTTTTCATCTCGAACATGATGGATATGATCTCTATGCCGTTTTCATCCAGCTCACGGTAGATATAGTCGCCCTTTGTGCCGCCTACAACACTGTTGTCCTTGTGGAATTCAGCATTCCTGAAAGCTGTCGCCCTAATCATGTTGAAGGACTGCTCGCAGTGCTGTTCAAGAGTCTCTCCGATCATCTTTGTGGACATTTTTTGCTTCAGATCCCTGTAATACTCCACCTGTTCCTCGGCAAATCTCAGCTTTGTCTCATATTCTGTCTTCATGGTGTCTCTGGCCTTTTCCACCTCGGAAACAGCCTCTTTTATCTCCAGCTTTTTGACGGTCTCTGCATTGCTCAGCTCATTTTTCAGTTTCATTATCTCTGCCTGGCTCTGCTGCTGTATTTCGGAAACAGCCTCTTTCACCGCCATTTTTCTGACATTTTCGGCGTTTTCTATATCGGCTTTCAGCTTTATCATTTCCGACTGTTTTTCGGAAAGCTCTGTCTTCACAGCATTTATCTTGCTGTCATATTCATTGCGGACTGTCATCACAGCCTTTTCCTTTTCAAGATCGGCAGCGCTCCTGATAGCCTTCTGTTCGGTCTCGAGCCTGCTGTGGAGCTCCTTTTCAAATTCCTTTGTACGCACCTGGTTCAGAATAACTGAATATGCTTCCTCGGAAACGGAAAAGCTTTCACCACAGTGCGGGCATTTTATGATATTATCCATAGAACTCTCCTTTTCACGGTAATGCGGTACAACGCAAATGTGCTTTCTTATATTTTACGATTTTTGTGCCGTTTTGTCAAGAGTGCCATGAAAAGTGGATATAGCAGACAAAATAAATATTTCTGCCGTAACAGCCCATGAAGCAACTTCGACTTTTTCCTGTCGCTTGACTATGGCCTTGAAATGTGATATACTGGTAACTACCCGACTGTGCAGACGAGGATATACGGAGATAATTGTTATGTCACAACTTTCGATGACCATAAAACCGTGACAAAGAGCGATAATGAAAACAGAACTCAGAAAAATGAACAAAGAAGAATATGAGGAATTTTATCGGATGAGCTTTGAAAGCATGGTAAGTGAGCTTGTCCGTGAAAAGCATATTACGGTGACGGAATCTCAAAAGGAAACAGCCCGTGAGCTTGATGCCATGCTGCCACTGGGGATAGATACCCGTGATAATTTCCTCATGTCCATTATAGATAAGCAAACAAGCGAACAGACAGGCTATATCTGGACTGTCCATGAATACAGCGACAACATAAAGCAGTCATTCCTGTGTGATCTTCTCATATATGAGGAGCACCGCCGAAAGGGGTATGCAAAGCAGGCGATAGCGCTCATAGAGGATGCGGCACGGGCGGCAGGTTGTGTGGAAACCGTGCTGTTCGTAAGCGACGACAATACAGCAGCGATAGCTTTGTATGAAAAATGCGGATACCATTTCCTGCGGGAAATGAACTATGGGAAATATATGAAAAAGATCTTATGAGCCAAAGGGGACAGGGAGAATGGAATATCTTGATATAGTCGATGACAACGGTGTGCCCACAGGGGAGATCATCTCCCGTGATGAGGCACACAGAAAAGGCATCATGCACAGGACTGCTCATGTGTGGGTAATAAGGAGATCTGACAGGGGCACCGAGGTGCTTTTGCAGAAAAGGAGCTTGAACAAAGAATCCTTCCCGGGTATGTATGATACATCATCTGCAGGGCATATCCCCGCAGGTGAATAACCGCTCTCCTCGGCATTAAGGGAGCTGAATGAAGAACTGGGCATAGCCACGGAGAAAAACTCGCTGGAATATATCGGTTCATTTCATATAAAATATGAAAAGATATTCCACGGCAGCCTTTTCAAAGATAATGAGTTGACAAGCGTTTACCTGTACAGCGGGGCTGTGGAAACAGAAAACCTCGAACTTCAGCAGTCCGAGGTGGAGTCTGTCAGGTGGTTTGACATCGAAGAGGTGTGGCAGGAGATACAGCACAACAGGGAAAGATTCTGTGTCCCCACTGAGGGACTGAAAATACTGAGAGATCATCTCAACATGTGAAAGAGAGGATAATATGACACTTGAAGAATTCAGAGAACTGGCAAAGGATGATGATTTTGTCCCCGGCTGGGACGAGATAGAGGACGGATTTAAGGAGGTCTACGGCGATCAGAAGCCGGATCATTACGGCACTGTCATCACAAGCCGCGCCATGTTCGGCGGAAAAGAATATCTCGATGGATACAGCATCTACAGGTCGGAAAAGGGTTACAGCCATATCGTCACATTCGGCATGAGCGAGCTGTACGCCGAGGAAGAAAGCCTTGGGAAAGAGTACAGCAAATGGGGATATGAGATGACCATAAAGTTAAAGGGCAAGGAGCCTAAGGAATGTGTCTGGGCTATGAATATGCTGGG
>JAFPYQ010000077.1 GCA_017394475.1 Oscillospiraceae bacterium
AAAATACTGAGCCATTTCCTCCTCGATGAGCTGTGTTCCTGCTCCCGAAAGGGATATACTGCTCTTGCCGCACTCGGGGCAGATAACGTTCAGCGGCTCGCTGTGCCCGCAGTAATGGCAGTTCAGCAGCCTGTTAGCCTTATGATATGTAAGGGATATGCTGCAGTTCGGGCAGGTTATGGTACTGCCGCACTCGCTGCATTTCGCATAGGTGTTGTATCCTCTGCGGTTGAGCAGTATAATGGACTGCTCGCCCTTGCTTATGCGCTTTTTTACCGCTGTTATCAGCTCATCGCTGAAATTCCTTCTGAGGCCTGTGGTATCGACTATCTTTACGCTCGGAATCGCAGAGTTGAACCGTTCTGTCAGTTCAAAGAGCCTTGTTTTTCCGTGAAGGGCATTGTAATAGCTCTCCACCGACGGAGTAGCAGATGCCATCAGCAGGACCGCATTATGATAAGCACAGCGAAAAACTGCACAGTCCTTTGCGGAGTAGCGGGGGTTCTTTTCAGATTTGCAGGTGCGTTCTCCCTCCTCATCTATGATGATGAGGCCGATATTTTCAAGAGGGGAGAATATGGCGCTCCTGGTACCCATCACTATCCTGCAATGACCTTCTTTTATCCTTTTATACTCATTGGCACGCTGGGAAAGGGAAAGCCCGGAATGCATCACTGCCACTGTTTCTCCGAAAAGTCCCGTGAAGCGTTCCACAGCCTGGGGAGTAAGGGATATCTCCGGGATGAGCACTATGGCATTCCTGCCGATGCTCAGAGTATACTCTATGAGCTTTACAAACACAAGAGTCTTGCCGCTGCCGGTGACGCCCTGTAAAACGGACGTGGCAGGCTTATTTGCGTTTATGAGCTCTGTGATGCCGTCATAGACCTTCTGCTGACCACTGTTCAGCACCACATCCCGCGGTGAATGATCTGCAGTTTTTGTCGGTGCGGTTATGCTCTCCACTTCATAAAGAGAACATACTCCCGCAGATACCAGCTTTTTTATCACAGAATCCGTACATCCTGCAAGGTAACACAGTTCCTTTACCGATACTGCCTCATTCTGTTCGAGAGTACGGACAGTCTTTTCCTGCTTGGGTGTCAGCGTCTTGTTCTCATAGCCGTCACAGAGGCGTATCATAGTGACTGTCTTGTCCCTGATGCGCTGATGTACCTGTTCATTCTCCTCAACAAAGCCCTTTTCAACAAGCTCATGCAGTCCTGCCTTATCGGATGCAAGAAGATCCATGGCTTCATCGGTGCTTTCAGCCTGCTGCGCGGAAAGATAGAGCCTCAGTGCCTTATCGGAACACTCGCCTTTTGCGGGGCGTTTTTTAAGCCGCCATGTGTGTTCGAGCTCCATTCCGAAGGATGGGGGAAAAAGAGCCCTGAAAGCCTCATAATAGGTACACATGGTGCTGTCATGCAGATATGTCAGAAGACTTATCTGTTCGGGAGAAAGAAAGGGCTTGCTGTCGATGACAGCTGCAACTTCCTTCAATGAGATAAGATCGTCGGTATCGTAGACCTCGGTGACTATGCCGAGCCTGCGGTGGTCTCCCTTCCCAAAAGGCACCACTACGCGCATACCCGCCTCGATATGGAGTTCATCGGGTATCTTGTAGCTGAAAAGAGTGTCAAAGGAAAAGGTGGTCTTGCTCACACCGACACAGACACATCTCATGCTCTGAACATTCCGCTGTGATCCTGTAAAATGCTGACTTTCTTTGCCTTGTATTACTCAACAGCGAGGTTTACGGGCTTGCCCTCATATCTGTGCTCGACCTTGAGTATCTCAACGAGCTCGGGGC
>JAFPYQ010000078.1 GCA_017394475.1 Oscillospiraceae bacterium
GATCGACAAAACGCCGCGGCTGTATGTTCTGCGGCTATGAGGTATATATGATCATATGTAAAAAATGCGGGTCCGAAAATCCGGACGGCAATATATTCTGTCAGGACTGCGGGGCAGAGCTCGATGTGGATATCCTGCCCGATAATATTGATGAACAGGGGAATGTGATCCATCCCGATGCGGTGGAAGACCCTGTGTTCGACGAACAGCCCGAGCCTGCTGCAAAAAAGGCGGAGGATAAGAAGGCTCCCCGTCCGCAGGGAAAGCCCCGCGGAGCAAAGCCATCAAAGGGCAAAAAGGGCGAGAGGATAAGGCTCACCGAGGGTCAGAGAGCTGCAAGGCAGCGCACCGTGAGATTTGTTTTCATACTGCTGATACTTGCTGCGATAGTCGCAGGCGTCATGCTCATCTACACCCTTGTGACACAGGGCAGGGGCTATACTGCGGCTATGAAGATACCACTGGGGCGCAATGTGGAGTTTGCGGAGTCCGAAACAGGGCTCAAATTCAGTGAGCGTTCCGCTAACGGCATGATAAATTCCATGGCGGATTTTGACTACATCTGCATTTCCGACAAGACCGTGAAGGTCAGCGGTTCCGAACAGCCGAAATGGGTCATTATGCTGTATCTTGATGATGCGGATATGATAAGCGAGGTTGAGTATTACGACTTCACACAGCTCAAACTCAACTGGAAGGGCAGAAGGATGGCTGAAAAGCTCAGTGAGGACAGCCTTTCCTACGGCATGCCCGTGAAGAACGTGAACAAGACCCTTTCGCTCAAACCCTATTACATCCGCAGGAATGTTCAGAATGACAGCATATACTGCTATCGCTACTACTACACCGATGAAAGTGCCGGCTATGACAGGGCGTTCAATTACTATGTGGGATTTTCCGACACGGATATGACTGTGCGCTCCATAGATTATTCCGAGATCGAGTATGCCAAGGTCATCCTCAATGCTGATACAGGCCTTGATCAGATAGAGGCAAGGCGCGCAGCCCTCGCTGCACAGCAGGAGGCAAAGGATCGCGCACGGAGCGAAGGAGAGGACGATCCCGATCAGTCATCCGAAGAAGATGAGGGCGGGGAAACAGAAAACGGGCAGGAAGAGGTTTCCTGACACCCCGCATAGGATATGGGATCGTTGGTATGTTGGTTAAATGAACAAGTATAAAAAACTGATGGGCAATACCGCCATTTTCGGTATCGGGCAGATGGTCGCCAAGGTCATGGGCTTTCTGCTGGTAGCCCTGTATACAAACTTTATGACCGAGGATCAGGTATCCGAGGCAGACCTTGTATACAAGACCATAAATGTGCTGGTGCCCTTTGTTACCCTCTCTATGGCGGATGCGGTGATCCGCTTCGGCATGGACAAGGGCTATGACCCGAGAAAGGTGTTCACAGGAGCTAATTCCGCACTTATGCTCGGCATGACCGTGTTTGCGGTGCTCACTCCTCTGTTCGTTCACAACGAGGATATCGGGCAGTATACATTTCTGCTGTATATCTGCTGTTATTTTTCCTGTTTCAGGCAGATAACATCCCAGTTCGTGCGGGCAAGGGGCTATGTGAAGCTCTTTATGCTCGACGGCATCGGCACGGTATTCACGCAGATAATCGCGAATGTAGTCTTCATTATCGCAATGAAGTTGGGCCCCACGGGGTATATTCTCTCCATCATAGTATCGGATGTCTGCTCCCTCATATTTTTGTATGTGGTGGCAGGACTCACAAAATATGTGGATACCAAATACTATGATAAGCAGGTGCTGGGGGAGATGCTGAAATTTTCCGCTCCCCTCATCCCCACCTATGTGCTATGGTGGGTGACCTCCTCCTCTGACAGCTGGTTCGTGGTGAGGATGGTGAGCA
>JAFPYQ010000079.1 GCA_017394475.1 Oscillospiraceae bacterium
GGTTGCGGTCCTGTCTTGCATTCTCTGCCACAACAGCCATAGTGATGCTGTCATCCTGCACGGGTTCGGTGATTACAGGTGCATCATCCGTGCCTATGAGTATGGCAGATGCCTTTTTCAGAACTATCTGCACTGCCTCTACCACTGAAACGCTTCCGCTGCTTTCAGGCTCGGCAGTGGATTCGGTGACGGTAGTCTCTGCAGGCTGCTCTGTCTCTGCCGGTTCGCCGTCAGGGCTGAAACGATAGAGCTTTGTGGTGCCCATGCTTGTGATCTGCAGAGTATCGCCCTTTCCGAAAAGGTATACAACGCCTTCTTTATCGGTAACAGCGGTCCACATGGCAGTGTCGCCGTCGATGAGGGTTACCTTTGCATTCACCACAGGTGCTCCCTGAGGATCTTTGACCGTTACTGCGGTGCGGAACCTGGGATCGATGCCGTATGCGGGATAGGTTATCTTGCCGCTGTTCACGAGATTGGTGAAAAATCCCCAGTTCTCGTTGTCGTTCCATTCGCCTGCGGTGAGGAGCCCTGCCTGCCTCTGGGAATTTGTATCATCGGCGCGTTCTCTTTCCTCTTCTGCTGCCGCTTCTTCTTCATACATACCTGCGATAGTTGTGACAGGGGAGCTGTCTGAATCATCGTCTGAGGCAAAATACATTTCATCATAGGCTTCTTCTTCCACTGCTGCTTCATATACAGCGCCGTCAGCCCCTTCTTTTTCGGGGGCAGCTGCAAGTGAAGGTTCTGCCTTGTATTCTGCGGGGGCAGCTTCTTCCACTGCTGCATCACCTGCCATATCAGCCTTTGCTGCAGCCTCTGTTTCTGCAGCGGCGTATGTTTCTGCGGGAGCTGCAGTTGCAGCGGATTCCTTTGCTGTTACTGCGTTAGATGTTGCTGAATCATTTGCAGCACCGCAGGCTGTCATCATCATAGAGCAGATAACAGGTATAACAGCGAGCTTTTTTAATGTTTCACGTTTCATGATAACTCCTTCGTCTTTGTATCCGGATATGCTTATTTTTGATCCGGAGTGGTGTCGGCTGCGGTATCCTGCTTAACATCTGACTGTGTATCCTGCGGCTTGTATGCGAGAGCAGTTTTCTGTTCGGGCTTGTTCACGGGAACTGCTGCAGGAACGAGGGCCTCTTTTGCTTTCTTCTTTTTCCTTGCTGAGATTATAACTGCTGCAATTATCCCTGCGATGATAAGATAGGGGAACAGCGCGATGAGGATGTAGAGCAGTCCCTCCAGTACTTCCAGGAAGGATTCACCGCTGTGCTTGATGTGCTCTCCCAGGCGTTCGAGAAAAGTGGGTTCGGGAGCAGGCTCAGTGACGATCTCGGTATACTTGTGGACTTCATACACTTCGAGGTTTATGGTCGAATACCGTATCTGTGAATCAAGGCCGGAAAGAGTGGTACGGAGCTGATTGAGCTGTGACTGAACATTTGTGATACGCTCCTCCACCGTTATCATATCCTCTATGGTGACAGCGGATCCCATCATCTGCAGGAGCCTGTCCTGTTCTGCTTCAAGAGCCTTTATCTGTGCCTCGTTATCGGCATACTGGCGGCTCACATTTTCCGCATTCGTGCTCTCATACATCTTCTGACCATAGGATGAGAGATCCTCCAGGAACTTATTGAAGTTTTCGGAGGGCACACGGACTGTAATGCTGAAAGTCCTGTCCTCCGACCTGCTGTAATTGTCCTGATACCAGCCTTTGTTATTGTTCTGTTCGGATGAGCGCTCTGTGAACCCTCCCAGTGAATCTATCTCTGCGCGTATCTTAGATACGGTATCATCATATTCGAGAGTTTCAAGGGTCACCGTTGCGGTGTATATCATCTTTGCGGACTCAACAGGCGAATTGTTATTTCCGATATTGGCGGGCTTTTCAAGGATGTCATAATTGCTGTTTTCCTTGTAGCTCTCATCCTGAACATCATCGGAGCTGTATTCTTCCACTGCAGCGTAGTTTTCTGAGGCGCCGCTCTTGTATGATGCATCGCTTGTATAGTTGGTACTCCCGGAACTGCTGCATGAGGAAAGAAGGAGTGCTGCGGTAAGTAAAGGTATGATATATTTTGAATTTTTCATTGGATCATCTCCGTGGTGTTTACTTTAGTCAATAATACCATATCAGAAAAATAATTTCAAGACGGTTTTGCAATAATTCGATTACAATTTGTTTACATTTATCCGCCGAATATGAAAAAATGATTGCATATCTTACATTTGCATCGCGAAAAACTCAACTTATAGGAAATACCCTGCCGATAAAGTCCCATGGGATTACGGCAGGGTATTAGTCATTTCATATTCAACGCTTTTCTCTTATGAAGGGTTCTTTTACCTCTCCATCCAGCAGTTTGCCATAGGCAGCCACCTTGCGGTAGGCATTGCCCATGACCTCTCTTGAACGGTATCTCCTCAGCATGTCAAGGTCTATGTCGGCAGTATAGATGCCCTCGGAGCCCTCGGCTTCAAGGATGCACATATCTCTCGAACCGGGTTCCTCCCATATCCAAGCCACACCGTCAAATACCGTGGAGTGGCCGTTACAGTCGGGGACTCCTGCAGGATAGTTGCAGGTCGCCACTGCGCACATATTCTCATAAGCCCTTGTTCTCAGGGCAGAAAGGCGGTTTATCTCCATGGGGCAGGCGTTTGGTGCGAGTATCAGCTCGGCGCCATTGAGCATCAGTATACGAGCACTTTCGGGAAAGTCCCTGTCAAAGCAGATCATAGAGCCGGTGCGGACAGTGCCCGCAGCGGTATCAAGGTCACATACACAGAAGTCTTCACCGCCCGACAGTGCACTTTCTGCATCAAAATCACAGGTGTGCACCTTTGAATAGGTCAGCACCTTCTTACCATGCCTGTCAAAGAGCGCGACGGA
>JAFPYQ010000080.1 GCA_017394475.1 Oscillospiraceae bacterium
AAAGCGGGCCTTCTATCAGTACTATGCAGCTCAGATGGAGCCCTGGGACGGCCCTGCATCCATCATCTTCACAGACGGCGATATCTGCGGTGCAGTCCTTGACAGAAACGGCCTTCGCCCTTCGAGATACTATATCACGGACGATCATCAGCTCATCCTTTCCTCGGAGGTGGGTGCCCTTGATGTGGATGAGGCTCACATCGTTGTAAAGGAAAGGCTCCATCCCGGCAAGATGCTGGTCTGTGACACTGTAAAGGGCAGAATAATCTATGACGACGAGATAAAGGACACCTTTGCACACGGCAAGCCCTACGGCGAATGGATAGACAAGCATCTGTTCAGGCTCAGGGATCTCCACAGCCCCAACAAAAAAACTGTGAGATATGAAGGCGATGAACTGCTGCGGCTGCAGAAATATTTCGGCTACACCTATGAGCAGCTTTCGGCAGTGCTCATCCCCATGGCAGAAAACGGCAGCGAGCCCATCGGTTCCATGGGTACGGACAAGCCACTGGCAGTCCTTTCAAAAATGGATCCTTCCCTGTTCAGCTATTTCAAGCAGATGTTCGCACAGGTGACAAATCCTCCCATAGACAGCATCAGGGAAAAGATAGTCACATCCTCCTCCGTATATCTGGGGCATAAGGGGAATATCTTAAAAGAAAACGAGAACAACTGCCGGGTGCTGAAAGTCGATTCTCCGGTGCTCACCAACGCAGATATGCTCAAGATCAGGCACACTGCCTCCGACTGGTTCAAAACTGCGGATATATCCATGCTCTACACTGCTGACATGTCACTTGAACAGGCAATAGACGGTCTTTACAGGCAGGCAGAGAAGGCACATGAGGAAAACGCATCCATCCTCATCCTCACAGACAGGGGCACGGACAAGGATCATCTCGCCATACCGTCACTGCTGGCAGTGTCCGCACTTCATTCCTACCTCGTCCGCACAAGGATGAACACCGCCATGTCCATCATAGTGGAGAGCGCCGAGCCCTGTGAAGTCCATCACTTCGCAGTCCTGCTGGGATTTGGTGCAGGTGCGGTAAATCCCTACCTTGCCCTTGACAGCATAAGGGATCTCATCGCAAAGGGGCAGATCGACAAGGACTATACATCGGCGGTAAATGACTATATAAGTGCCGCAGTTTCGGGCATAGTGAAGATAGCCGCAAAAATGGGCATATCCACCATACAGTCCTATCAGGGCTCGAAGATATTCGAGGCGCTGGGCATATCCGAAGAGGTAACAGAGGAATACTTCCCCGGCACTGTCAGCCGCATAGGCGGCATCACTCTCAAAGATATTGAGGAAAGATCGAGGAGGCTCCACAAAAAAGCCTTTGCTGCCAATGCAAATATCGTACAGAGCGCCCTTCCCGATGTGGGAGATCACAGGCGCAGGGCAGGCGGCGAGGATCACCTCTACGATCCGAGAGCCATACATCTTCTGCAGCAGTCCGCATGGCGCAGCGACTACTCACTTTTCAAGGAATATTCTTCCATCATAGACAGCGATGACAGGCATATAACCATCCGCTCCTGCATGGAATTTGCGGATGATACCAGGGCGATACCCCTTGATGAGGTGGAGAGCGCAGAGAGCATAATGCGCAGGTTCAAGACAGGCGCTATGTCCTACGGCTCCATTTCCAAGGAAGCTCATGAATGTATGGCAGTTGCCATGAACCGTATCGGCGGCAAATCCAACAGCGGCGAGGGCGGCGAGGATGACGAGCGCATACAGTCAAAGGGCACTGAAAATGACAGATGCTCCGCCATAAAGCAGGTGGCATCGGGACGATTCGGAGTCACTTCCGAGTATCTCAACTCCGCAAAAGAGATACAGATAAAAATGGCGCAGGGAGCAAAGCCCGGCGAGGGCGGCCATCTCCCCGGCGGCAAGGTGCATCCCTGGATAGCTGCCACAAGGCGCTCAACTCCCGGCGTGGCGCTTATCTCCCCTCCACCGCATCATGATATATATTCCATCGAGGATCTGGCGCAGCTCATATATGATCTGAAAAACGCCAACAAGAACGCACGAATTTCGGTAAAGCTGGTATCGGAAGCGGGAGTGGGAACTATCGCCGCAGGCGTGGCAAAGGCGGGTGCCAGGCTGGTGCTCATTTCGGGACATGACGGCGGTACGGGTGCAGCGCCCTATTCATCCATCCACAATGCGGGGCTCCCTTGGGAGCTGGGTCTTGCGGAGGCACATCAGGTGCTGGTGAAGAACGGGCTCCGCGACCGCATCGCCATAGAAACAGACGGAAAGCTCATGACGGGCAGAGATGTGGTGATAGCTGCATGTCTGGGAGCCGAGGAATTCGGATTTGCCACCGCTCCGCTGGTGACCATGGGCTGCGTGATGATGAGGGTGTGCAACCTTGACACCTGCCCTGTGGGAGTTGCCACACAGGACCCTGAGCTCAGAAAGCGCTTCAGGGGCAGACCCGAATATGTGATAAACTTCATGAGGTTCATCGCGGAAGAGATGCGCGAATATATGGCAAAGCTCGGCATCCGCACGGTGGATGAGCTGGTAGGCCGCACCGATCTTCTGAAAAAGAAGGATGGCTGCACCCTTGATCTTTCAAGGATACTGGATCAGCCTGTGTATGCAGTGCATCATGAAAATGGCATCAGCTTTGACTTCGGCCTTGAAAAGACACTGGACAGCAGGGTGCTGAT
>JAFPYQ010000081.1 GCA_017394475.1 Oscillospiraceae bacterium
CAGGAAGTACCATGATGAACCTGCCCACTGGGGCATGGTATCGGTCTCTCTCCGGGCATCCTTGCCGCACTTGGGGCACTTGCAGTTCACAAAGCTCTCTATCTTTGCAAGAGGGCTCTCACCATCCGAGCCCGGCTCGAAATTCTCCACGGGAGGGAGTTTCAGCGGGAGCTCATCATATGGGACAGGTACCATGCCGCAGTCCTTGCAGTGAACGATGGGTATGGGCTCGCCCCAATATCTCTGGCGGTTGAATGCCCAGTCCTTCATCTTGTACTGAACGCCCTTTTCGCCTATGCCCTTTTCTACCAGATAGTCCAGCATCTTCTCAATGCTTTCCTTCTTGTTGGTAAGGCCGTTCAGTATATCGGAGTTCACCATCTCGCCGTCGCCTGTGTAGGCTTCCTTGGTGATGTCTCCGCCCTTGATGACCTCGATTATGTCGATTCCGAATTTCTTTGCAAATTCCCAGTCACGCTGATCGTGTGCGGGAACTGCCATGATAGCGCCGGTACCGTAGCCCATCATTACATAGTCGGAAATGTAGATGGGAACTTCCTTGTTGGTGATGGGGTTGATGCCTGTCAGCCCCTGTATCCTGACGCCTGTCTTGTCCTTAACGAGCTGTGTGCGCTCGAATTCGCTCTTCTTGGAGCATTCATCCCTGTATGCGGAAAGCTCTGCATAGTTTGCGATACTGTCCTTGTACTTTTCTATTATGGGATGTTCCGGTGCTATTACCATGAAGGTAACACCGTAGAGGGTATCCGGGCGTGTGGTGTATATGCGCAGCTTCTCGTCATTCTCCTTTATGGAGAAGTTCACGAATGCGCCTGTGGATCTGCCTATCCAGTTCTGCTGCATGAGCTTTATGTTGGGCAGATAGTCTACAGTTTCAAGGCCTTCGAGCAGCTTGTCGGCATATTCGGTGATCCTCAGATACCATACCTCTTTTTCCTTCTGGATGATTTCGGAATGGCATACATCGCATTTGCCGCCCTGTGAATCCTCATTTGAAAGGACCACCTTGCAGGAAGGACAGTAGTTTACAAGTGTCTTGTCACGGAAAACAAGTCCGTTCTCAAACATTTTCAGGAAGATCCACTGTGTCCATTTGTAGTATTCCTCCTCGGTGGTGTCGATGACCCTTGACCAGTCAAAGGAGAAACCTACTCTTTTGAGCTGTGAGGTAAATTTAACGATATTGTTGTCAGTTACCTTACGCGGGTGAACTCCCGTCTTTATGGCTGTGTTCTCCGTGGGAAGACCGTAGGCATCGAAGCCGATGGGGAAAAGCACATTGTAGCCCTGGAGCCTGCGCTTGCGCGCTACCACCTCAAGTCCCGAATATGCCTTTATATGGCCGACATGCATGCCTGCACCCGACGGATAGGGAAACTCTACGAGCGCATAGAACTTGGGCTTGTCGGAATTGTTCACAGCCTCAAAGCTCTTGTGCTTTTCCCAGTATTCCTGCCACTTCTTTTCAATGGCACTGAAATCATACTTGTTCATTATCTTTTACCTCGAAAGAATTTTTTGCTTTTTAAAGTCAGGGGATCACAGACCCCTCATGCTCTTTGTATATTCTGTTATGGATTCATCCGCAAACAGCTGGAATGCAAGATATCCGTCAACTGCGATACTGGCAAGAGCTATGAGAACATAAATGACTGCAAAAGGACCTATAAGGCCTGAAAGCATAGCGCCGCCCAAAAATGCTCCGCCCAAATGGATAAGTCCCCAGAACAGATCGAATACTACCAGCTTGCCAAGGATATCTCTTGCCTTGTCGCTGCCAAGTCTCAGACGATAGAGCAGGAACAGGAGAGCTCCGTCAAAGAGGAGATCAAGGATCCCGCCTCTGCCGCCAAAAACGCTGAACAGAGAGGACAGGAAGTCGATACCGTAAATGACAAAGCCTATCAGAGTAAGTATCTCCACCTTCTTCTTGCCCTTTTCAGCCAGTTCATAGTCCTGCTTGAAGCGGGACTCATACAGCTGATCGAGAGAGCTTGTATACTGACCTGTGGCATTGCCGTTATTGCCTGTGGGATTATACGCACCTGCAGACTGCGGCTTGCTCATATCCGGTGAGGACATGGGCTGTGAGGGCGCA
>JAFPYQ010000082.1 GCA_017394475.1 Oscillospiraceae bacterium
AGATGATGATAGACGGCATGAACGTTGCCCGTTTCAACTTCTCCCACGGCACCTATGAGGAGCACAAGAAGCGCTTCGACCAGGTGGTAAGGATAAGGGAGGAACTGGGGCTCCCCGTAGCCACACTTCTTGATACTAAGGGACCCGAGATAAGGATAGGCGTTTTTGAAAAGCCCGTTATGCTGGAGGACGGCGACAAGTTCATCCTCACCACCGATGACGTGGCCTGTACAAAGGAGCGTGCATCCATATCCTTCAAGGGGCTTCCCGAGGATGTGAGCAAGGGCACTGCCATACTCATCAATGACGGCGCCATAGAGCTTGTAGTTGACAGTATCTCCGGTCACGATATACACACCACTGTCATCCACGGCGGAGAGGTCAGCAGCCGCAAGGGGATAAATGTCCCCGGAGTGGAGCTTTCCATGCCCTATCTTTCCGAAAGGGACATGAACGATCTGGAATTCGGCGCTAAGATAGGCTATGACTTCATCGCCGCATCCTTCGTGCGTACTGCGGCGGATGTGGCATATCTGAGGAAATTCATCAAGTCCCTGGGATGGAGCACTCCCAGGATAATCGCTAAGATAGAGAACTGGGACGGTGTCCGCAACATCGACGAGATACTCACCGAATCAGACGGCATTATGGTGGCAAGGGGCGACATGGGCGTTGAGATACCCTTCGAGCAGATACCCGCCATCCAGAAATCCATCATCCGCAAGGGCTACAATGCGGGCAAGCAGGTCATAACCGCCACTCAGATGCTCGAAAGCATGATAAACAACATCCGCCCCACCCGTGCGGAGATAACAGACGTTGCAAATGCTATCTACGACGGCACATCCGCCATCATGCTCTCGGGTGAGACCGCAGCGGGCAAGCATCCTGTGGAGGCTGTTCGCACCATGGCTCGCATCGCAGAGACCACAGAGAACGATATAAACTATGTGAGCCGCTTCAAGAACAGGCTCGATGACGGCGACAAGCACATCACCAACGCCATAAGCCATGCAGCCGTCACCACCGCCTATGACCTTGGTGCAAAGGCGATAGTCACCGTTACCAAATCCGGCGGCACAGCGAAGATGCTCTCCAAGTTCCGTCCTGCCTGCGGCATAATAGGCGCCACCCCCACTCCTACCGTATGGCGGCAGATGAACCTTTCATGGGGCGTGACACCGCTGCTCATGGGTGAGAAGCAGAACACCGACGAGCTCCTTGACGGGGCAATAGATGCGGCTGTGGAAGCGGGTCTCCTTGAAAAGGGCGATATAACCGTCATCACAGCGGGGATACCACTGGGCGTTGCGGGAATGACCAATATGCTCAAGGTGCTTGAAGTAGGGAAGAAATAACATAAACGGTAAAGAGTATGTATTTTGATATTATCATAAACCCCGCCGCTTCATCGGGACGGGGCAGGCAGAACGGCAGAACGGTCATATCCGCCCTTGTTATGGAGGGCGTGCCCTTCCGTGTCCATGCACCCAAGAGCGAGGATGAACTTATCTGCACCGTAAGGGCACTGACAACAGGTCTTACCGAAGACAGGAACCTGCTCATAGTCGGCGGCGACGGCACGCTTTCCCAGGTGCTCAACAACATAGAGGATTTTGAACACACTGTTGTCTCCTGCATAAACAGCGGGTCGGGCAGTGATTTTGCCCGTAACATAGGCATACAGCGGGATATAGATCACGCCATACACAAGCTGGTGAGAAAGCCCGAGGAGATAAGCCTTGATTACGGCATAGTGCGCTCGGATGCCCTTCCTCCCCGCCGCTTCCTCATATCCAGCGGTGTGGGATATGATGCGGATATATGCGAGGAAGCAGGCCGCAGCAGGCTCAAAAAGGCGCTCAATATATTCCGTCTGGGGAAGCTTGTCTATGTATTCATCGGCATAAAGCAGATATTCACCCGCCACTGCCCTTCTGCACTTCTGTACCTGGACGATGCGCCGCCAATACGCATAGGAAGTCTGTTCTTCGCAGTATCCATGATACACGTCTACGAAGGCGGCGGAGTGCCCTTCTGCCCCCATGCCGACCCGGAGGACGGGCTCCTTGACATCTGCCTTGTAAAGAGCATGAGCAAGGTCAAGCTCCTTGCGGCGGTAGCTGCAGTATATTTCAAGCTGCACACTCTTTTCAGGAACATAACCTGTCACCGTGCTAAAAAGGTAAAGATAGTGACAAAGGTACCCCAGCAGCTCCACATTGACGGAGAGACCCCTGCAAAGGTAAGGCTTGCGGAGTTTGAATGTGCGGGAAAACTCAGGATACTTAAATGATAACCCTACATAATAATCACTGCTGTTATCATCTTCATCATTTTTCGCATATATCCAACCTTTTACATTTCCATTTTCATATCTAATTGTTATTGCTTCATTTTCAGGATCATAATATTTA
>JAFPYQ010000083.1 GCA_017394475.1 Oscillospiraceae bacterium
ATATGGCGGAAGTCGAAGAGTGCATAAAGGCATTACTGTAATTTTGACAAGGGTGGTAAGTCATGGATATGAGCTTTGATCTGCAGAGGTATATGACAAAGGGTGTGGAAAGGGTAGTTGCTGAATCACTGAAAGCTACCATGAAAGACCCGAAGGAAAGTGCGTTCATGCTGAAATTTGCTGCCGCCAGCCGCACCGCCTCAAAAAAGCGCAGGATGGCTGAGGATAACGGCGAGCATATACCACCCTTTCTTATTGCAAGCATAACCAGCAGGTGCAATCTCCACTGCGCGGGCTGCTATTCAAGGCAGAACCACGCCACCACCGACAGTGAGCCTGTGCGGCAGATGACCGCATCGGAATGGGCACGGTTATTTGATGAGGCGGATGCACTTGGCATCAGCTTTATACTGCTTGCAGGCGGTGAACCAATGCTAAGGCGCGATATCATCGAGGCAGCAGGGGAAAGGCAGAATATCCTGTTCCCAATATTTACCAACGGCACCTTTGTGGATGATCGCTATTTCGCTCTGTTCGATAAATGCCGCAACCTTATCCCCATAATGAGCATAGAGGGCGGGAAGGATATCACCGATGAGCGCCGCGGAGAGGGCATATATGACAAGCTCATCTCCAATATGGATAAATTCAGGCAACACGGGCTCATATTCGGCGCATCAGTCACCGTGACCACCGAAAACTACAGAGAGGTCACATCCGATGTATTCCTTGACACGCTGTCCCGTAGGGGCTGCAAGGCTGTGATATTTGTGGAATATGTTCCCGTCACCGATGAGAGCCTTGAACTTGCTCCCGGTGATGATGAGCGGGAATATATGAAGGATATGGTGAGCAGGCTTCGTAAAGAGCGTCCAGATATGGTCTATATATCATTCCCGGGGGATGAAAAGAACTCGGGCGGCTGTGTGGCGGCAGGCAGGGGATTTTTCCACATCAATTCCCACGGCGGCGCAGAGCCCTGCCCGTTCTCACCCTACTCGGATGTGAATGTAAAGACTGCATCTCTGCGTGATGCAATGCATTCACCGCTGTTCACAGCTTTGCAAAGCGGCGATATACTGAAAGATGATCACAGCGGAGGCTGTGTGCTGTACGAAAAACGAGAGCTCGTTGAAGCTCTGTTGGGAAGATAATGGAGGCAAATATGAAAAATAAAGATACTGTCCGTTCTGTAATAGATTGTTTCATCATCATGCTCGGTGTGTTCCTTATAGTCCACAGACGAGTATTCTCTGCACTGCTCACAGGTGAGCAGATGCCCGAAGCTCCCGAATGGCACAGGAAATGCTTCGGATGCGGCAAAAAGGAGAACTGCTGCGAATAAACATTTCAGATATCAGACGATGACCTTCCGATAATGACCAAACAAAACGGGCAGAAAAACTGCCCGTTTTGCTTGTATAGTATGCTGTTTTTGTTCACTTCATATCGGGATGTTCACCCGACCATCCTGTTTCGGGCAGGCAGGATAGATAGGAAATCTCATCTTCCGTGAGCTCAAAGCCTGAAATATCAAGATTTTCTTTCATCCTCTGCGGCGAGGATGCTTTCGGTATCACGGGGATGCCTCGCTGTACCAGATATCCCAGCAGTATCTGCGCATTTGTGACGCCGTATTTTTCCGCCAGTGCCGTTATCCGCTCATCACCGATAAGACGTCCGCGACCAAGAGGGCTCCACGCCTGGGGGAGTATATTCTGCTCACGCAGATAGGCAAGGGCATATTCCTGCATATATCCCACATGGAGCTCCAGCTGATCCAGCATAGGACGTATCTCTGCGGTCATGAGCAGCGGGCGGATGTGATGGGGAAGAAAATTTGACAGCCCGATGGCGCGAACTCTGCCCTCATTGTAGAGCTTTTCCATGGCACGCCAGCCCTCTGCAAGGGGCTTTTCCCAGCCTTGTGACTGATCTGCCCGCGGCCAGTGGATTAGGAACATATCCAGATAGTCGGTGCCCAGTGCCTTGCAGGACTGCTCAAAAGATGCGGCGGTCTTGTCCTCTCCAAGCTCTGTGGGCCAGACCTTGCTGCAGATAAACAGCTCCCTGCGGTCTATGCCGTATTCCGCGATGGCCTGACCTATCTCATGCTCATTGCGGTAGAACATGGCAGTATCTATGTATCTGTAACCTGCATCAAGGGCATCCTTGATGGTCTGTATGCCGTTTTTCTCAGTGGAAAGAAATGATCCGTAGCCTACGGCAGGGATAGTCACTCCGTTTGATAGTCTGAAAGTATTGTCCATTGCTTATCCGTCCTTTTATTCGTTCACGGTTTGTATGCTGTTTTAAGTATATCGAAGAAATACTGTCTTACAGGCACATACCAGTGTGTGCAGCCCTTTGCCACCATATAGGTGAGGTTTTCACGGTCACTTTTGTCAAATATGAATGTATCGGGGTATTTCTTCATTTCCTCTATCTGTGCGTCAAGCTGCGGGTATGCTATGTCGTCACTGCCTGTTGCTGCGAATATATGGATATCATCTGCGGTAAAGCTCTGCTTGCTCACGGCCTCAGAAAGCAGCTTTGCGGTATCAGTTCTGTATTCCTTGCCGCCCAGTCTACCGAAGTACCAGCAGTCGCCGCTTTCGGGGATGAAGGTGCGGACATATCTCATACACTGCAGGAAAATATACCATGTAGTGACGCCCCCCATGGAAAAGCCGCCGAATGCCCTGTGTTCCCTTGATGCACAGAGTCCCTTCTTATCGGTGCTCTTTGCAAAGGTGCGGTATTTTCCCTCCACAGCAGGCATGAGAGGATCGGTAAA
>JAFPYQ010000084.1 GCA_017394475.1 Oscillospiraceae bacterium
ATTTGAGGTATCGGTCATCGCAAGGGCAGTATATCCCTCTTCCTTTGCAGTACTTACAAGGTCTTTGATACGGGCAGCACTTTCAAGGAGCGAATACTCAGTATGAACATGAAGATGTACGAACATAGTTCATCATAAAAGCAGATGCTTTATCGGTTATCCACCTTTTCGGGGTAGAGATCGTGCATTTCAAGGCGTTTTTCAGCCATTTTTTCAAATTTAGTGCCGGGTCTGCCATAATTGCAGTAGGGATCGATGGAAAGACCGCCGCGGGGAAGGAATTTTCCCCATACCTCGATATACCGAGGATCCATCAGGCGGATAAGATCCTTCATGATGATATTCACGCAGTCCTCATGAAAATCCCCGTGATTGCGGAAGCTGAACAGATAGAGCTTCAGGGACTTTGATTCTACCATCTTATTGTCGGGAATATAGGATATGTATATCGTGGCAAAATCGGGCTGCCCTGTGATAGGGCAAAGGCTTGTGAATTCGGGACAGTTGAATTTCACGAAATAATCATTGTCGGGATGCTTGTTCTCAAAGGTCTCCAGTACATCGGGACAATAATCGGAAGGATATTCGGTCTTTCTGCCCAGCTGTACAAGCCCCTCGTTTTCTCTGTTCATGATCTGTCCTCCTTAAGGACGTTTTATCTCATTTATCATATACTTCGCATATTCACGCAAAGAAACACTGTCGTAATGCGGAACCGCGTTATTGCAGTATTCATCAAGTGCCATTTCAAGAACGGGGCGGTATATTACGGGAAGAGCATTCATGCCCCATTCCCCGCCCTCTTTTTTTGAGAGCACCATTTTTTCGTTCTTATAAGCAAGGACTCTCGCAAGATTCAGAGCGATATACATGGGATCATTCTCTATATCCTCCACAGCATTTTCTATATCACAGTGTATGCTGTCAAAATAGTCGTCCTCGCTCACCTCTCCGAACACAGCTTCTATGGGCTTTCCGTATAAGGTCCTTCCTCTGTGCCTTGTGATGGTAACATGGGCTGCAAGGTCCTTATCGGTGCCCTTCATCTTGCTGATATAATCGTCCGGGTCATTTCTGTACCATTCCAGATGAGCAATGGAAAAATGAAGCTCAAAAGGAGTAGGATATACGAAAGGGTCACAGTCGCTTTCTCTGATGATGCTCATTTCGATCCCCTTTGCAGGAGCTTCGGAAGAGAGCTCTGTCACCATATCCATATATCTTTTCTTTATATCATCAGGTACAGTGCTGTTTACCACCACCAGCAGATCGACATCGCTTTTATCCGGAGAAAAACACCCCATGACAGCCGATCCGTGAAGATATATCCCCACAAGCATGTCATCAAGTATATGCCTGCTCTGCTTTGTAAAGCTTTCGGTTATCTCTTCAAGGGTATACATATGCATCTGTCAGTCAAGCAAAAATATTATTATTCGGTAGCTTTTGTAGTAATCACTGCAGGATATTCGCCCTGTATAGCCTGCATCGCGGATTATGCGGTCAATATCGGATATACCGTCAAAGGGACATTCCGTAAGCTGTGATATGGTGGTGAGATACAGATTTGATGATGATGTTTTCAGCATAAAATACTTATCGCCCGTATCCACACATTTGCGGCACTCACGCTCGATTATGTCCAATGCCTCGTCATAGGTCTTTGCATACAGACCTTCCCTGACATAGTAGCTGAGGTCATCATCGGTGGCATGGGGAGGCTCACCAAGAGAAGTGTTTATCTCGCAGTGGTTTTCGATTATCTCATCTGTGGCAAGGAAATACTGATACAGCAGCATATCGGGATACTGCTCACGCAGCGCTGCCACAGGCTGATCCCATCCGATATCCACATGATACCACTTTCCGTTTATCTTTACCATGTTCCACATATGATCGATATCCGTAACACCGGTAACTATCATATTCTCTATGCCGGAAAGGTTGCAGAGATAGGAAAATGCTTTTGCATAGCCCTCGCACAATGCTCTGTGCTCCACCAGCGCACCATAGATGGAATCCACATATTCCGTATCAGTGGAGCTCTGTACGTTCTTGGCAAGATAATCGTGGAATATCCTGACTTTTTCAAGATCGGTCATGCTGTCATCTGTGAGGGCAAGGATCTCCTGTGCCGCAAAACGGGTCTTTAACAGCATGGTGTTTATCTCTTTTATGGAATATTTGTATTCAAAATTTATCTCAAAGGTCTGTGCAGTGGCGTTGTAGTCCCCCAGTGTGCGGTTTTCCAGGAAGAAAAAGGCAAGCTGTTCGCAGCGCACCGTTTCAAGCACCTTTGAATATTCCGAAGTGGGTATGGTTATGGGGATGAGGGAGCGCTTTTCATACTTTGATATGGTCTCCACCACATCATTGTAGGCATTTGTCATTCTCCTGTCAAAATCCAGCGAGAAATACCTTGTTTCCATAAACGGAGGTATGGTTATCCGGGTCTCGGAAACATTTGCCAGCATTTCCTCCTCGGTGAGATCACTGTCATCAAAGATGGTTTCTTCTGCAACAGTAGTTTCGGGAGAGGTCTCTGTATCGTTTTCAACAGGTTCCACACGCTTGCACGATGAGAACATGACGATACAAAGCACAAAAGAAGTGAGCACAGCTATAATTTGTGAGGTTTTCATCAATGTTCACTTCCTGTTTAAACGTAAAGAGGATCAGAAAAAAGCCTTACGGGATGTTCATGCTTTTTTTCTGTTCAAGAAGATCTTTATGGTATGGCGGTTGTTGTTTATGATGTAATCGATATGTGAAGTATCTATATCGGTCCCGGCATCGGAAATTATGCGGGTAAGCTCTCCTATTCCCTTATCAGCGCCAAAGAGCTTGGTCACCAGCTCATCGTAGACTGTTTCATCGGAAGCCTGCAGCTGTACGCATATCTTATCATCATTGCCGCTGTCATTGTCTATGCAGCGGAGTATAAGTTCTTTTGCCGAATCATAGCTGTCTGCTATCAGGTCATTATAGGAATAATAGTAATACTTCCTGCCTTTTGCCGCGGGTATGGGATAATAATTCCCGTCCTCTGTATGCTGGTCTGAAAGGCTTTCATCATCAAGGCAGAAGAATTCGTATTTAACATAGTCGGGATAACTTTCATCTTCTGGATCGTCCCATGTGACATCCACATTGTAGTAGTCACCGTCAAGACAGACCTTGTTCCACATGTGTTCGGTGTCACCGGTGGAACCGAGAACCGTGAGTGAATTTATACCGGCTTTCGAGCACAACAGCGAGAATGCCTTGGAATAGCCCTGGCACATGGCCTTATGCTCAACGAATGCACCATAGATATTATTGCAGTTTTCACCGCGCTCATAAGCACAGTTCTTTATCAGTGAATCGTGAAAATACTTCACTTTTTCGGCATCGGATGCGTTGTCATCCACGGCGGAAAGTATCTCGTTCATAGCAGTGTCGATCTCTGCTGACCTTGAAAGATAAGTCTGCTTATCATAGAGATAGGTAAATGCAATTACCCTTATAGTCCCGTCGGGATATTCCTTGTAGCTGAAATGGCCGGATGTGTTGAAAAACATGGGCTCATCATTGTGGAGAAGCTGATATATGTACTTCACATCTTCAAGAGTGGGTGCCGACCCGGCTCTGAATTCCAGTTCATCCGACATATCTGCAACTGCAGCATACATCGAGCGGTAAAGCTCCTGCTTAGCACTGTCCAGAACATAATAGGGATAGGCATAGCAGACAGTCTCGTTGATCTCTGATGGGCTGTCATCTTGCTCCGGCGCGTTATCCTCACTTTCGGCGACAGTAACGATGCTTTGAGTTTCTTCCGCGCTGTCCTTTGATGATGCGGATATGATGTCTGCATTCTCCTGCTGTGCTGCACAGGAGGAGAAAAGCATCACCGCAGAAAGTATGAGAACTAAATTTCGTCTATTCATCCTGCATTACTACCTGTATGATATATTCATCATCATTCGTATATCGGATATACTTTGATGTATTTATTCCGGCAGATGTCTGTTTTTTTATCGTTTTCAGAACATCGGGCATCTGTCCCTTTCGGGATATACGCTCAAATGCACTGGTGTACACGTTTTCATCCGAACAGCGGACACCAAAGCTGGTCATCCCGTTATCTGCGGCATATATCCCTGCCCTTACAAGGACATTTGATATGTCTTCGGGAGATTCACAGTAAAAGCCTTCCCGCTTGTAGAAGTTGTCGGCATCATTGCAGGCAGGCCATTCAAAATACCTTGCATCGGGGATATGGGTGATAGCCAGTATGTCAAGATCCCTTACAAGGAAATAATAATAGCGGATAAAATCCTCGTTTACATTTTCCGAAACAGGGTCATCCCATGTACAGTCCACATGATAGAGCTTTCCGTCGAGCCTGATGATATTCCACGCATGGGTCTGATCCTTGTAGGTCTTGCCCCACACGGTAAAACAGTCGAGCCCTGCCTGTTTGCACAGATAATCATATGAAAAGGCATAGCCCTCACACATCACCTCACCTTTGACTATGCCGCCGTATATGGTATTTGCATATTCTGATCCCGGTGAGTAGGTGCAGTTTTTCACAAGATAGTCATGAAGTATCTTGTATTTTTCGTAATCCGTGGTATTTTCATCAAATGCGGAAAAAATCTCTTTTACCTTTTCATCTATCTCCTCTTGCATACTTGCAGCCTGCTCCTTATCAAAGCGATAGGTGAGGGACAGTCTTGCACTTGCACGGGCAGGGCGGAAAAAGGTGCTTTTTATCCAGAAATTTTCCTCACAGTCGTTATAAAAGGAAACAAACAGCTTGCGCAGCTCATTGGGCTCTATCTCTTCGGGAAAAAGAGCCTCGGGACTGTGCTGTGCCGCTGCCTCCTTGATAATATCAAAATATTCCTTTTCTTTGTCTGTGAGCTGTGAATAGACATAGTTGTCATAGTCCGCATCATCTGGTGCAGATGGTACGGTCGTCTCTGTCACAGATGTTGTCACGGGGGGAGAATAGTTATTTTCATCGATCTTCCTGCACCCCGAGAATACAGCTATACACAGTGAACAGCACAGAATGAGACATTCTGCGGCTTTTATTTTCCCTGTTCTAAACATTCCTTATCACAAAGAGATCATCAATACCCCAGGTCGATCTCGATAACAAGTGTGTTTTCATCACAGTTGGATGCGACTTTCTTTACGCTCGAATACTCGCCCTTTATCCAGGTAGCATAGTCCTTGAGGTGAGAAGTCACTTCATCATATACAGACTTGCTGGAAACTCTTATCTCTGCAACTCTTGTCTTGTTGGAAGCTGCTGTTTTGAGCTGTTCCTTGAGAGCCTTTTCAGCAGATGAGAAATCGGAGTACAGAAGTCCCTGCTTTGCAAAATAGTTCATATCTGTATTTGTGCATGCAGGCGGCTTGAAGTATACTACCTGAGTACCTGTGGTCTTCTTATTTACATTATAGTGAGACTTATTGTGTATCCATTCATCGGGAACGGCAAAGTATCTGTGGCGGAGGTTGTTTGCTACGGGAGTGGAGAGGATGGGGTCATCCCATGTGCAGTCCACATTGTACCAGTTGCCGCCCAGCTTTATGACATTCCATGCATGGGAGGAGCCTTCGCTGTTGGTACCTATCACCACAAGGCTCTCAACGCCTGCAAGGTCGCAGAGATACTGCATGGTCTTGGCATAGCCCTCGCACTGTACCTCACCTGCGATAAGACCGCCGTATACGGTATATCTCATCCAGGAATCCTCACTGTCATCAGCGGATGCCTTCTTGAACTCGGCATGAGTAACTATCCAGTCATGGAAAGTACGGACCTTGTCATAATCGCTCTTGCCGTCAGCAAGTGCTACAACTTCCTTTGCCTTTGCCTCTATCTCCTTCTGGCATCTTGCGATGGATTCGCGGTCGAGCCAGTAGAACAGAACGCCTCTTCTGTTTTTGGAGGACAGCCAGAAAAGCTGAGGTTCATTGACATAAGCGCAGCCGAATACCTTTATCCATTCCTCCTGGGAAAGGTCTTCGTCAATATCGAGGTTACGGTAACCGTTCTTGGCACCGTCAACGATAAGATCATAGAGCTTCTTCTCCGAGGAAGAGAGTTGATTGTAACCGTATCTGTCCGAAGGAGACACATTGTATTTGCCGCCCAGTGTCTTGTTTGTTGGCTCTTCGCTGGTAAGAGCATCTATGACATTCTGCTCGTTTACGGACTGCTGTGTCTCGTCAACAACATCGTTTGCGGGAGTAGTTATGATAACGGTGGTAGCCACTGTCTGCTGTTCAGTACCAAGCTGCTCCTCGGGATTGTCAAGGCCGTAGAGCTCTGTAGCGGCAGTAGTGCCTGCTGTGGTGACCGAGATAGTTTCGCCGGCTTCGCTGTCTCCGTTATTATCCTTGTTTTTATCCTTATCCTTTTTCTTTGCGGTGGTAACCGTAGTTTCCGCATTATCCGAATTTACGGGTTCTCCTTCTTCTTCTTCGGAGTCTGAACCGGTAACTTCCTCTGTGCCTTCGGTGTTCTCATTATTTGTGATAACATCAAAGGAAACTTCATCATCGGGCTTTTTGCCTCCGCGGGCAGTAAATGTTCCTGCAAGCAGTACAACAGCAGCAATGCAGGATAAGATCTTCTTGTTCATCGGAATTTCCCTTTCATTTCTTCAAAAATAAAGCTTTTTGAGCTTAATGTGTAAAATGCGGATGTCTCCGCATTTTACACTTTCTATCTATTAATATTCGATATCGTAGTGAACGATATATGTAGCCTGGCTGTATGCGTTGTCAGCACCGAGTCTCTTGACTGCGCTCACCTTGGAGGATTTACCCTTTGCACGCTTCTGCAGATCGCTCCATGTGGATTTATCCATGAGAGAATCCCAGATCTCCTTTGATGTAACGCGGATCTCAACGACTTCGTTCTTCTTGCTGACAGCATCGTCTATCTGCTTTTCAA
>JAFPYQ010000010.1 GCA_017394475.1 Oscillospiraceae bacterium
GATGGCACGATCCGTAAAGAATATCGCCGTCATATACTGGAGCGGTACAGGCAATACGGAAATGATGGCTCAGGCTATTGCAGACGGTGCAGATGCCGCGCTCTTCTCGGTGGATGACTTCTCGGGCAGTATCGCTCATTTCGATAAGATAGCATTCGGCTGCCCCGCTATGGGCGATGAGATACTTGAACCGGATGAATTTGAGCCGTTTTTCAGAAGAGTTGAGAAAGAACTCGGTGGAAAGATAGTCGCTCTTTTCGGCTCCTATGACTGGGGAAACGGTGAATGGATGAAAAAATGGGTCAGGCGTGTCAGGGAAGACGGAGCACAGGTCTTTTGCGACGAAGGGCTCATCATCCGCAGGAACCCCGATGATGATGATCTTGAAAAGTGCAGAAGATTCGGAAGTGAATTTGCAGATCTCCACTGACAACAGTAAGTCCCGGAACAAGAATGTTCCGGGACGTTTTTTATGCTCTTTTCACCGCAAGGATATAGCATACTCCCTTCGGAGCCACTATCCTATGATTTGGACAGGAAAAATTATAATCTGAAAAATACTGTTCTGTCATCTCTTCATGATCAAGATGTTCATAGATAAGAAAACCACTTTCTTCCAGCAGCTTTTCCATATCATTATATGGGTATCCCGCTGTCATCTGCTCCCCTGCTTCCGCAGCAAGCATCCTGTTTGTCTGAGTTTCCGTACTGTCATCATCGGATGGATAGTCAAAGCAAATCGCAGAGCCTGCACACATGATCTTACTCAGGGTGTTGATAAGTGCTCGGAAACTATCTCTGCCAAGATAATAGCTTATGCCCAGAAGAGAGCCAAAGGATTTTTCATTGCTTCTGAACCCACTGTTTAGCAGGTTTTCTTTCCATGATGTATCCGAAAGGTCACAAGGGACATATTCTGCATTTGATGAAAAACCAGCATTTTCTACCCTGCACTTTTTATCTTCAATTACATCGGGCAGATCAAGCTCATACACAGAAAGCATATCGGGAGCCGTCCCCACACCCTTATTTCTTATAGCGTATGTATCATACCCAGAGGCAAATATTACATACTGACTGCATCCCAATAGCATTTCATTTTCAAGCATCCTTTCGCAGAATGCACTGCGTCCTAAAACAGACGGTGAAAGCTGCTTGTCAACGATAAGGCGCAGCCCCTCTTCCTCGCTGCCCTGAAATCCGGGAATAAAAAAGCTGATACCCTGTGTCATAGACTGTGCGATATTGTCATAATCTTCTCCGAGTAATCCCTGCGCGGCTCTGTCGGCAAAAATATGCACAGGAACATTTGCATAATGATATGCTCTTGCAAAGCAGCTCACCTTTGCGGTAGTATTATCCATGAAAGCCTCTTTTTTGCTGTGTAGAAACATCAGACCGCATATATCATCGGATATATGCGGCCTTCTGATCTATGCCATATTACTCATTTTTCATGACTTCGACATTGTTGTAAACATCCATGCCTGTACCGGCGGGAATGAGCTTACCGATGATAACATTTTCCTTAAGACCTCTCAGATAGTCGCTCTTGCCCTTGATAGCGGCATCTGTGAGCGCTCTTGTGGTCTCCTGGAAGGATGCAGCAGAGAGGAAGGAATCGGAATTGGAGGATGCCTTTGTGATACCTTGGATTATGGGCTTCACAGTGATATGCTTAGCCTCTGCGTCTCCGAGCTCTTTCATCATATCTATGCGCTTGTTCTCCTCAAAGAGAGTCCTGCGGTCGATGACCTCGCCGGGGAGCAGCTTGGAGGAACCGGGATCCTCAACGCGGACGCGCTTGAGCATCTGGCTTACGATTACCTCGATGTGCTTATCGTTGATATCAACACCCTGCAGACGGTAAACCTTCTGAACTTCGGTGATGATATAGTTCTGAACAGCCTGAACACCAAGGATATCAAGGATATCGCCGGGGTTCATGGAACCTTCCGTAAGGGGATTGCCTGTTTCAACAACAGCGCCGTTGTGGATTTTCTGCTTTATTTTGATGCCGTAGGGAACGGGATATTCCTCGGCAACGCCTGTTTCCTCATCGGTGATGATGATAGTGCGTATCTTGCGGGACTCATCTATCTGTACGGATCCGCCGAACTTAGCCATGATAGCTGCATTCTTGGGCCTTCTTGACTCGAAAAGTTCCTCGACACGGGGAAGACCCTGTGTGATATCTTCTGCGGATGCGATACCACCTGTATGGAAAGTTCTCATCGTAAGCTGTGTACCGGGCTCACCGATGGACTGTGCAGCGATTACGCCGACAGATTCACCAACTGCAACAAGATTGTTGTTTGCAAGGTTAGCACCGTAGCACTTTGCGCATACGCCGTACTTTGCATGGCAGTTGAGTACGGAGCGGATGACTACCTTCTCTACACCTGCTGCAACTATCCTCTCAGCATCAGCCTTAGTA
>JAFPYQ010000085.1 GCA_017394475.1 Oscillospiraceae bacterium
ATTATACCACATCGATCCAGCCTTGTCAATAGCAGATTTCTAAATAAGCTTTTGCGGACTTCTGCATCAGTACGGTTCGCAACTTACATAAATAGTGTCTGCTAAATAACTAATCAATTCAGATTTATATAATTGTGCTGAAGAAACAATTTTAGATATTGCTTGCTGTTTTGTATATCCCATATTATCACCAAATAAATTTAAAAGGGAGAAACCTCGCACTTGCAACCGTTTCTCCCTTTATTGTCTGATTTTTCTGTTGTCCGCCAACGAATGCCGCCCATAAACGACTTGTCTCAGTTTTTTCTGTTGCCTGCCAACTAATGTTGCTCTTAAAACAACTTTCGTTCGGATTGACGTCGTGTCAGACCACAATAACAACCTCTGTTATTATTATTATTATACACCCTGAAAGGTGGTTTTGTCAATAGTTTTTTAAAAAAATCAGAGAATTCTATGTATCTGTTTTGTGCTTTTTCACAAATTGTCAGCTATTTCACCAACCCGTCCACTATCTCCGCGGGCTTGATGGTGAGCTCCGCCCACGCAGGGATAAAGCCGCTTTTCACCGCATTCCGGACAGACCTTATATTAGACCATGCCGAACAGTAGAAGGGCACCTTGCCCCGGGCGAATATCTCCTTTGCCAGCATGCTTGTCAGTGCCGAGGCTATCCCTTGCCGCCTGTATCCCGGCAGCACATCTATGCCTATCTGCCACATTTCCTCACAGTCCGCAGAGCAGGCAGCAAAGCCCACCAGCTTTCCATTGTCGTAAGCGCCCACACCCAGCACATCCAGTTCTTTTCTTTTCTCACACAGCGCATTGCTCCATTCGGGGCGGTACAGCTCCGCAAAATCCTCCTGCACCAGCACACGGGTCTCATAGGGGCAGGCCAGGTCGGGTATCCTGTCAATATCGGGCAGGTAGTATTCCGCCATGAAGCACACCTTATATCCGCGTGGTGCAAGTTCCTCCATAAGACGGTTCATATCCGGCACTTCAAAGCAGTGATAGAACTCATATCTGCCGATATTTCCGCGGATGATATCCTCCACATCCTCCGTCACCGCTGCCACGATATTGCTGCCGTAGGACACCATATTGCAGGTTATGGGCTGTTTCAGGTATTTGCGGGCATTCTCTCCCATGTGATAGGGACAGATGACATTCTCGGACTTAAGGAAGTCCTCCGCCTTGCAGCCGATATCCTCCGCGGACTGTTTCAGCGCCGTTTCAAGTATCTCTTTGTTTGTCATATCACACCTCCGGACATCACTGAAACTCGCTGTTTATCTCGTCTGCGATGTCCTTGTTGCCCTTTTTCTTTGTTATATTTATCTTTTCGGCTATCTGCAGTATCTTCTTGACGGATATGTTCTGTTCCACCATATCCTTTATCCAGCCGAAATTGCTGTCTTCAAGGGTCTTTTCTCCTTTGCTCACCAGTTCAAAGATGCCTATGCAGGCCTCACCCAGCCCTGCCACGATAGAACCTGCAACTATGGCATTGATGGTCACAGCCCCGAGAGTGAGCCCCGGCACGGCTTTGAGCGCTTCAAGTGCCGCCTTTGCAGCAGCAGTCACAGCCCCCAGTTCCAGCAGGTATTTGAGCGCCTGTTCATAACCGCTGTTCTTTTTCACTCCGTAATGGTTGGCGATGCCGTTTATCATAGCGGTTTCAAGAGGTATCAGGAGAAAATGGTCGGGAAACGGGATAGGCACTGCAGCTACGGCTACTGCCGCCGCCACATAACCGCCCACAAGGGCTTGTGCCTGCATGGAGCGTTTTTTTCTGATATGCCTGCCGATATCCTCGGAAGCTGCCTTTTTGCCCTCGGGCATAAGGGCATTGGTATATTCTATCAGCTCCGTTATCCCCTCTGCGGGAGCAAAGGTGCTCTCTGTGATGAAAAACGGCTCGCTCACCACGGGGATGACCTTCTGGACATTCAGCTTCAGCTTTTTCTGGCGGGACAGGATATCGTGTATCATCCTTATATTCTGCTCCCTGTCGGGAACGGAATAGGACTTTGTGATGACTATTATCACAGGGATGCTCTTCCAGTCGGACACCGACTTTGCAAAACATTCCAGAGTATTGGCGAACAGCTTTCCCGAGGTGCCGTCCACGCAGAACCACACCACATTTATGCCATCGCTCACTGTTTTGCCCATATATTCCTTTTTGAGCCAGCTTCGTATCTCCTTTATGGTCTTTCTCTCGTTTTCGGGAGAAAAGCCTATGGTATCTATAAGGTCAAAGGGCAGGTTCTTCCCCTCGTAGCGGTGCAGCTCATAAGTCCCCATATCCCCGCCCCAGGCGGTATATGCAGCCTTTTCGCCCAGGACTGCGTTTATGAGAGTAGATTTGCCTACACCCGAATTGCCTATAACCAGTATATTGCCCTTAGTCTGTTCGTCCATTTTATGCTCCTTTATGCCTGATGGTAAACAGGCATCATCACCCGAAATAAAGCTCACCGTCAAAGAACTTTTCCTGGAACTCTATCTTTTCCAGTATGTATTCTTTGGTGAATTTCCCCTGCATGCCGTCGGGGACGACTATCCACTTATCCTCGTTGTCATTGTGCCTGTGATACACGGCCTCCACCACGCCGTCAAACTTTTCCAGCGGCTCATCCACGCCCAGTATATACACGTCCTGCTCAGCGCCGTCGCCGCCCATGACATTATCCACATAGCCGTAGTTTATAGGGTACACAAGGTCCGCAAAGCGGGGATGTGCTGTTCCCAGCGGTCTGTCAACAGAACAATGCACCTTTCTGCCGATGATATCCGAAAAGTCGTATACATGGGGTTCTTTTTTTGCTGTGGCCTCGATAAAGTAATGCTTCTGATTTTTCCACGATCCGTCATAATAGCAATCGTCTATATGGCGCACCTTTACCAGTTCAAAGCCTGTGAAAAGTTCTTCTATCAGCTTTCTGTCCGCAAAGAAGTGGGGCACTCCCTGTTCGGGGCCTTCTGTCTTTATGACCGTATTCTCATCGGTATGGGGGAAGTTCTTATTTGCGAAGGTCTCGCTCTCCTTTGAGCACAGTGTTAGAAACACGGCGCCGTCGGGCTTGAGAGTCCTTCTTATCTCGCCTAACACCTGCTTCATCCCCTGTGTATCGCAATGACCTGCAGAATGCATGGCGAATATGCAGTCAAAGGCATCATCATTAAAAGGAAGCGCCGTCATATCCCCTCTTTTAGCCAGGATATCCACGCCGTTCTCTGTTCTTATCTTCCTGATATAGTCTATGGCATCCGGTGATATATCTATTGCCGTTGTCTTGAAGCCACACTTTGCAAACAGCAGTGCATGTCTGCCCAGGCCGCAGCCCAGATCCAGCACGCTCCTTCTGCCCTCATTCTTCCACTTGTATGCATAATAATGGCTCTCCTCGCAGGGTTCATGCCATATCCTGTCATTCTTTGCGGCATTCCAGTCCCAGGGCAATTTATCATTCTTCATACAAACCTCCATTTTTTCTGTTATATTTTTTTCTGTTATAAAGGTCTCACATATATCCATTATACCAACACTCCCCCCAAAAGTCAAGCGGGCGAAGGCGGGCAAAACCCGCTGTTACCTCGTCGATGTTTGCCTTCCAACAATTTACTTTGCGACTCGGGAATAATGGTTTGTTCGGGATGATCCATACCGCACAGATCGAACCTTTACTCGTAAGAGCATCACTCCCCTCGTTGGTTATTTTGATACTATCCACTTACCTATATCCCGATCTAAAACCCGATAACTGACTACTGACCACTTATCACTAAAAAACGTCTCCCGATCCGCCTTTCATTTTATTCCACAAATCTTAACATATTTCACAAAATATCAAAATAGACAAAAATGCCCCCTCCGTTTTGGATGGACAGGCGATTTGCACAAAACCAATTCCCCATATTGGCAAATATGCACACCGTCTTTTGCTTACATTATCCTTACATTGTAAAAACCATACAAATTAACACATATATGCTATTATATATCACATACGTGAAATACTAATTCATCGATTTATGATAAAATGTCTATATAGAAAAATATTCAGGTTTACATTTACTGTTTCATTTTTCGGAGAATGAATGGGATTTTTGACCATGAGATCGCCTGCAGCGCGAAAAGTTCCCTCGCGGAGCTGTGCTTTTCACGTTGCATTGTTCACTCTGATCCGGGTGACATATCCGCATCTCTCACACAGATCCACCTTCCTCTGAACAGGACAGGAGAAAGATATACAGATCTGACGAGATCATGGAACAGTATCATTTTAACGGAAAGGTGGTTTTTCGGCACATGACCTTTGAGGAAATTTATAACTCGGCGCTTGATATAATAAACAAGCTGACCTCCTGCGGAGAGGTATTCGGACCGGGCTCCGCAGTATGCGTGATAAACACACGCTCTGGCAGGATCTTCTACGGCAGGGATCGTGATGTTCATGCCGAGATGGTCGCATTCCGTGAGATGCAGGGCATGGGTGAATTTGCCATCGACACTCTTATCCTGGTGGATCCCGTCACCCGCACGGTGCTGACCCCCTGCGCAAACTGTGCAGGCTATCTTCTTTCAGCCGCACCCGATAATGCCGCAGCTTTCGTGGCTATGCCCGACAGGATGGTAAGGCTCACAGAGCTCACAGGGCAGCCCGCAGTATCAGCCTCGGCAGCCGCTAAGAACGCTGCAAAGGGTTCGCTCCTCAAGGACAGGGTGAGCGATATCATGAACGTCATGGATGATGACGATGATGACGACGATATCCTGGAGGAGATCGAAGAAGAGGCAAAGCCCAAGAAGAAGAAACTGTTCGGCCTCTTCTGATAACAGACCGGATACGGACAGCGTATCCGCAAACGACCCGGAATCACGATAAAGAAAAGAAAAAAATTTTTCAGACCTGTAGGGAGGTAACTCTATAAGATCCTGAGAAGAAAGGAATTAACTATGAGCAAAACGACCAAGAAGAACAAACAAGGCGGTTTTTCAGTACTTAACCGAATACTTATAATCCAGCTGATAGTGATCTTCGGACTTTCCATATTCATCACAAAGGCAGTAAGTGACAGGACAAGGCAGAACACCATAGAGCATCTGGGTGCTATCACCGACGAAAGAGCCGAGATAATCCAGAACTATGTTAAAAATTCGGAGAATACCCTCAGAGCTTTCACCAGGGCAAAGCAGGTAACAGATCTGCTGGAATACTCCAAGACAGTGGATATGGCCGAATTTGTAAACCCGGATAATCCCAACCCCGATCCTCAGGTCAAGGCAGCTCAGGAAGCAGCTCAGAAGTACACCGAGGAATTCGACAAGGATATAGATAATCTTGAAGGCCTCTGGATAGGCTCCTGGGAGACCTTCGTTCTCACACACTCCAGCGCTCCCGTGGCTCCTCAGCTCATCGGCATGCAGACCAGAAAGGATCCCATAAAGCAGGCTGAGCTCCATGATGGCATGAGAGCAGGCAAGGACGGTCTTTACGATACCGGCTTCATCATCTCCCCTGCATCCGGCAAGCAGTGTATCTCCATGTACATGGCAGTATATGATGAGAACAGGAACCCAATAGGCTTCTGCGGTCTCGGTATATTCACATCGGGCGTTATCGACACCCTCAACAGTATCCCCATCAGAGGCGTTGAGCACTCCACATACGCTATGGTGGACGCTTCCACAGGCAACTACATCTTCGGCGCTTCCGAAGACCTGATAGGCACTCAGATCGAGAGCAAGGAAGTAATGAACATCTGTCAGAAGTACAACCACACCGATACCGAGGTGACCGACAACTTCACCTACAGGAAGAACGGCAAGGAGTACATCTCCATCTACACCTACATCCCCGGATACAACTGGGTGCTCCTCATCGACGATGATACCAACGAGGCATTCTCCCTCACAAGGACGATGATAATCTATCTGGGCATCTTCGGTCTGGTCATCATCAGCCTTATCATAGTGTTCAACATCATCGCAAAGAGACAGGAAAAGGTAAATCAGAAGCTGTACTCCACCATCGCAAAGAACAACATGACAAAGAAGTCCCTGAACACCGCTATGTTCAACGACGTTCTCACAGGTGTAAACAACAGGATCAGCTTCTCTATCAACATTGAGAAGAACTCCAGAGGCACCGATTTCCGTTACTTCATAATGTTCAATATCCTGGGATTCAGTGATATAAACACCACATACGGCAACGATGCAGGCGACAACGTCCTCGTTCACACTGTAAACGTTCTCCGCGAATTCTTCCCCGATCAGGAGATCTATCGTACAGGTTCCGACGAATTCATCGTCGTAGTTCCCGCAGAGAAGGAATTTGAGGATCCTGCAAAGGTGCTTGAAAAGGTCAACATCGCTTACAGAGTTCTGGCAGTCCCCTTCGATCTCGAAGGCGTAGGCAAGATCTACAACAAGTTCAAGATCGC
>JAFPYQ010000086.1 GCA_017394475.1 Oscillospiraceae bacterium
AAGAAGATTGGTGCAGAGTCGAAAGCAAAGACGTTCAGCAAAGTCTGAATATGTTCAGAAAAGCTGCGATCAATTTCATAAAGAGCTTTAAAAACCGGAACAAATCTAAAACCGCCATCTCGAATACTATGTTTGAATGTCTTATGGAGCCTCATATGATTTTGAGGGTTATTTTTGAAAATTGATTTCCGTGGAATTACTTCAAAATCTCTTGACAGAAAGGCAAAAAAGTGATAAAATGAATAAGATATATTGTATTTTCATAAAAGGAGGCTTTGCGGACCGATATGAGGATACTGGGCAATATTATATGGATAATATGCGGCGGGCTGTTGAGTGCGCTCACATGGGTGTTCTTCGGGCTGATCTGGTGCATAACCATAGTCGGCATACCCATAGGGAAGCAATGCTTCAAGCTGAGCTCCATTTCTCTCAATCCCTTCGGCAAGGAGATCGAGTATGAAGATAACGGCTCGGTATCGTTTCTGATGAACGTGCTGTGGTTCCTGTTCGGCGGTGCGGAAATGGCACTGGGCAATGCTTTGCTCGGTGTTCTCCTGTGCATCACCATAATCGGGATACCCTTCGGAAAGCAATTTTTCAAGATAGCAGGGCTTTCATTGAGACCCTTCGGGGCTAAAGTCGAAAGAGTACATATTGCATGAAAAGACCTTTATGCTGAATAAGAGGGCAAATAAATCAACGGAGAAAGATCTATGTCAAAGTTTGCGGTAATGGGTCACGGCGTTGTAGGATCGGGAACGGTCGAGCTGTGGTACAAGAATGAAAAGCTGATAAAGGAAAAGCAGGGCATCGACCTTGAACTGGGCTATATCCTTGATATAAGGGAATTTCCCGGACTTCCCTATTCGGACAGATTCACAAAGGATATCAACGATATCCTGAATGATGATGATGTCAAGGTAGTTGCAGAGGTAATGGGCGGTGTGAACCCTGCTTATGATTTCGTAAAGAAGTGCCTTGAAAGAGGAAAGAGCGTGTGCACATCCAACAAGGAACTGGTTGCCAAAAAGGGAGCGGAGCTTATCGCTTGTGCAAAGGCACACAACTGCAGTTTCCTCTTTGAGGCTTCCACCGGCGGGGCTATCCCCATAATCCGCCCTATGCATACCTGCCTTGCGGGCAATGAGATAACAGCCATCGAGGGCATCCTCAACGGAACTACCAACTACATCCTTACTCAGATGATAGAAAACGGTACAGATATGCAGACAGCCCTCACAGAAGCACAGCAGAAGGGCTATGCGGAGCGTGATCCCTCTGCGGATATAGAGGGTCATGATGCTTGCCGCAAGATCTGCATACTTTCCTCACTTGCATTCGGCAGACATGTTTATCCCGAATGGGTACACACCGAGGGCATCACAGGCATCGCCCCAGAGGATACTAAAACAGCCGCTGCCAACGGATATGCAGTGAAGCTTATAGGCTCCGTTAAGCGCTGCGACAACGGAAAGATACTGCCTATGGTGGCTCCGAGATTTGTTCCTCTCACATCACAGTTGGGTCATGTCACCGATGTGTTCAACGCCATCATGGTACACGGCAACGGCTTTGATGAGGTGATGTTCTACGGAAAGGGCGCAGGTAAGCTCCCTACAGCCAGTGCTGTTCTGGGTGATATCATCGACTGTGCAAAGGCAAGCGGTACTATCACTGCCTGCACATGGGATGACAGTCCGGATGATTCCTTCATCGAAAAATACACTGATGTTCCTGTTTCCATGTACATCCGCTGTGAGGATGTTTCGGAAAAGGAGATAGCAGAGCTTTTCGGCAGCGTTAAGTTCCTTGCTTCTGATAATAACACTGTTGCCTTTATTACTCCCGAAAAAAAGGAAAGCGAGATAGATGCTCTCTGTGCATCTTTGGGTGACAAGGTGAAGAACAGGATCAGGGTGCTCTGATACCGGCTGATTCAAAGGATGCATCATATAATGACACTGTTGATATATCCTGACAACTTGTATGATTATAAGCCTCTTCCGCCGAGGATGCGGCGGAAGGCTATAACATATTGGCAAAACTAAACAAAAGGAGTTTGTTTGCAATGATAAGAATAGGTATTTACGGTTACGGTAATCTCGGAAAAGGTGTTGAAAAGGCCGTAAAACAGAATGATGATCTGACTCTCTCATGCGTGTTCACACGCAGGGACCCCGCTTCCGTGAAGATACAGACTACGGGCGTTCCCGTATATCCTGCGGCTGATGCGGCTGCTCACAAGGATGAGATAGATGTTCTGATACTCTGCGGTGGAAGTGCCAACGATCTCCCTGTTCAGACACCCGAGATGGCAGGGCTTTTCAATGTCGTTGACAGCTTTGATACACATGCGAAGGTGCCCGATCATTTTGCAAATGTTGACAAGGCTGCAAAAGCTTCCGGCAAAGTCGGCATAATCTCCATCGGCTGGGATCCCGGACTGTTCTCGCTTATCAGGATGTATTCAAATGCCGTTCTCCCCGTTGGTTCTGATTATACCTTCTGGGGCAAGGGAGTTTCACAGGGCCATTCGGATGCCATCAGAAGGATCGAGGGCGTTGTGGATGCAAGGCAGTACACGATCCCTGTTCCCGAGGCTGTGGAGAGCGTTCGCAGAGGTGAATGCCCCGAGCTCACCACCCGTCAGAAGCATACAAGAGAGTGCTTTGTGGT
>JAFPYQ010000087.1 GCA_017394475.1 Oscillospiraceae bacterium
AGAAGCACCGATCATGGTGGATTACGGCGAGAACATAACCATAGGGGACAGGTGTTTCATCAATTTCAACCTTACTGCCCTTGACTGTGCGGCTGTAAATATCGGGAATGATGTGTTCATAGGGCCAAATGTGACTATCGTTCCGCCTGTTCACCCTATGGATGCACAGGAGAGAAAGCTGCGCAGAAAGCCGGACGGATCTCTCTATGACCTTGAATATGCCCTTCCCGTGACCATAGGAGACAGGGCATGGATCGCATCGGATGTGACTATCTGCGGCGGTGTGGAGATCGGCGAGGATGTCGTGATAGGTGCGGGCAGCGTCGTTACAAAGGATATACCCGCTGGGAGCTTTGCAGCGGGGAACCCCTGCAGAGTGATAAAGAAGATAAAGTGATAAGATGCCTACGATAACGAAAAATGCCATAAAGACCGCCTTCGGCAAGCTGATACGGGAAAAGCCCATCAACAGGATAACCGTAAAGGATATCTCGGAAAGCTGCGGGATAAACCGTAACACCTTCTATTATCATTATCAGGATATCCCCACGCTGATCGAGGAGATAATCACGGAGGATGCCAAAAAGCTGATAGATGATTATTCCGCCTTCGGCTCGCTGGAGGACTGCATACTTGCCATAGTCGATCATGCGCTTGAAAACAGGAGCGCAGTGCTTCATATATATGATTCCCCGCACAGGGATATATACGAGCACTATCTGTGGGATATCTGCGAGCACGTTGTCACCGCCTATGCGGATACTGCACTTGCGGATACGGTCACGGAGGAGACGGATAAAAAAGCTCTGGTGGGCTATTATAAGGCGCTCACCTTCGGAGTTGTGATGGACTGGCTTGGAACAGGCATGAAAAGCGATATGGCAGAAAAAGTCCACCGCTACCTCACTGTAAGGGAAAGGCTCATCGGAAAAGGCGTCATACTGCATATCTGATACGGCATTGGAACAAGGACATTACAGATACGTACAATGCCGCAGTATATACCTTTGAGGACAGCGATGCCCTCAAAGCCATAACGGATAGCCTGCATGGATCGTTTCATGCAGGCTTTTTGCATAAATTTGTCAATATTTCTTGAAAAACACTGCGGGATGTGATATAATAGAAAGGTATTATTTCAGACACAGAGGTATTATATGGAGATAAACAAGATCATAGCGCAGGAGCTGGGACTTCGCATCGAGCAGGTAAATAATGCGGTCATGCTCCTGGATGATGAAAAGACCATTCCCTTTATCGCACGATACAGAAAGGAACAGACAGGCTCCCTGGATGATCAGGCACTAAGACAGCTATCCGACAGGCTCACCTATCTGAGAAATCTCGAAAAGCGCAAGGAAGAGGTCACTGCTGCCATAACCGAGCAGGAAAAGATGACAGACGAGATAGCAGCCGCCATAGACAAGGCAATGACTCTCGTGGAGATAGAGGATATCTACAGACCCTACAAGCCGAAGCGCCGCACAAGGGCATCCATTGCCCGTGAAAAGGGGCTTGAACCATTAGCGGAGCTGATACTTGCACAAGCACCCGTTACTGACCCGGAAGCAGAGGCAGCGGCTTATATAAATGAGGAAAAGGGCGTTGAAGATGCACAGGCTGCTATAAGCGGCGCACTGGATATAATCGCCGAAGATATTTCCGATGATGCGAAGCTGAGGGCTAAACTTCGCGATCTTTACACAAAGCAGGGCAGAGTGGTATCTGCAGCAGCATCCGATGATGCGGATGAGGTATACAGGAACTATTTTGAATTTGATGATGCAGTCTCAAAGATACAGGGTCACAGGGTGCTTGCCCTTGACCGCGGTGAAAAAGAAGGCGCGCTGAAGGTATCGGTGGAGATACCCGATGAAAAGGGCGAGCAGGTCTGCCGTCACGGCTATGTGAAGAACACATCTGCCTGCGGTGCCCTTGTAAAGAGTGCCTGTGATGACAGCTTCAAAAGACTCATCGCTCCCTCCGTGGAAAGGGAGATACGCTCCGCACTTTCCGAGACCGCCCATGAAGGTGCGATCAAGGTGTTTGCATCAAATCTGAGGCAGCTCATCATGGCACCTCCCGTAAAAGGCACGGTCACTCTGGGCCTTGACCCCGGCTATGCTCACGGCTGCAAATGTGCTGTGGTGGATGAAACGGGCAAGGTGCTTGATACCTGCATCGTATACCTTACCATGTCGGAAAACCAGCGTGAGACTGCACGAAAGATACTGGGGAAGATGATAGAGAAATACGATGTTACTACCATCGCCATCGGCAACGGTACCGCATCCCGTGAGACCGAGACCTTTACCGCAGACCTTCTCAGCCGCACAAAGAGCAAGGCTGCATATATGGTGGTATCAGAAGCGGGGGCATCGGTATATTCCGCATCAAAGCTGGCTGCGGAGGAATTCCCGGATTATGATGTATCACTGCGCTCGGCTGTTTCCATAGCAAGGCGTCTGCAGGATCCTCTTGCGGAGCTTGTGAAGATAGACCCCAAGGCCATAGGCGTTGGCCAGTATCAGCATGATCTGCCCAAGGCAAGGATGGATGAGGCGCTCAAAGGCGTAGTGGAAGACTGCGTGAACTCCGTGGGCGTGGATGTGAATACCGCATCATATTCGCTTTTGTCCTATATCTCGGGCATAAACGCATCGGTGGCCAAAAACATAGTCCTCTACCGTGAGGAGAACGGCGCATTCACCGACAGAAAGCAGCTTCTTAAAGTAAAGAAGCTGGGCGCAAAGGCATACGAACAGTGTGCAGGCTTTTTGAGAGTTCCCGGAGGCAAGGATCCTCTGGATAATACGGGCATCCATCCCGAATCCTACAAGGCGGCGGTGACGCTCCTTGAAAGTTCGGGGCTTGAAATGAGCGACCTGGGCGATACTGAAAAGCTCAAAAAGGCTTTTGCAAAGATATCTCTGAAGGATATCTCTGAAAAGACCGGTACAGGCACTGTCACCCTTACGGATATTATAAAGGAGCTTGAAAAGCCCGGCAGAGACCCCCGTGATGAACTGCCGCCCCCGCTGATGCGCAGCGGCGACGTGATGGAGCTCAAAGACCTTAAACAGGGCATGGAGCTTATGGGAACGGTGAGAAATGTCATCGACTTCGGAGCATTCGTAGACATCGGCGTTCATGAGGACGGGCTCGTCCATATTTCACAGCTTTCCGACAGATTCGTGAAGCATCCCCTCGATGTGGTAAAGGTAGGGGATGTGGTGAAGGTGAAAGTCCTTGATGTGGATGAAAAGAGAAAGCGCATATCTCTGACCATGAAGGGCATCAAACAGTA
>JAFPYQ010000088.1 GCA_017394475.1 Oscillospiraceae bacterium
AGTCGAAAGCAAAGACGTTCAGCAAAGTCTGAATATGTTCAGAAAAGCTGCGATCAATTTCATAAATAGCTTTAAAAACCGGAACAAATCTAAAACCGCCATCTCGAATATTATGTTTGAATGTCTTATGGAGCCTCATATGATTTTGAGGGTTATTTTTGAAAATTGATTTCCGTGGGCAGTCCCGCAGCTACCTCGTTGATTTTTGCCTGCCGGACATCTGCTTGGCGACTCGGGAATAATTATTTGTTAGCCAATGCTTTTTACTGATATAGCAGGCAAGCTATAGTCTTAAAGCGATCATCAGAATACAAGCTGTGAAGCATTACGCTCCGCAGCTTTTTTATCTCTGCTGCCAAAACAGCAGCATATGCCCCGGTACCTTTATATGTTGAAGATCCCGAAAGAGCCCCTCTCATAAACAAAACACAGCATATCACATAATGGATATGCTGTGTTTTGTTCGGGGTGATCACTTTACATTCATCGGAGCGGGGAACTGACCCATGTATGCGCATGAGGATGTGCCGTTGCCCGCCTTTGTTGCAGCCTCTTGGCTGCGCTGATTGGGAGCGGTGGTCTGTACGGTGAGGAATCCGCTGTCCCACAGGCAATAGGTCGTGCCGCTGCTGTCCTTGGCGTTGTTGGCACCCCTTATCTTGGAGTGCATGATGTGGTTGGTGTCCGTCCCGCCTGCATTGGCAGTGTATTCTGTCCCGTAATCGGTGGTCCAGACGCAGGCTACGGTATAAGTGGAAGGATAGACCAGCACATAGAAGGATCTGCCTGTGTTATAAAATTCCGGAGCAAACATCCTGCCCGTTCCTGCCTCTTTCATCGTTCCAACGCCCAGGTTCTTGCATATAGCTGAAAAGGCTTCGTTCACCGCATCTTTATTTGCTGTTCCGTTTTCGGCGAAGGAATACTGATAATCTATATACCCTTCATCCACCACAAGAGTTCCGCAGCCGTACTTTCCGCCTATATCTCCCGAGCCGAATTTTTCCGCGGCGTTCTTGCCGTATTTTTGGAGATGGTTAAGATAGTCCTGCGTTGCCACAGAAAGAGCGTAGGCCTCGTCATTCTCACGCTGGAGCTTAGATGATCTCTGGTGTGCGCTCACCGATGGGATGATCACAGCCGATATCACAGCGATGGCGGCCACCACGATAATTACTTCAAGGAGGGTGAATGCTCTGACTATACAGACTTTTACGGATGTCTTTACAATATCCATAGCGGATCACTTCTCCTTTCGTTTTCAGTCTATCTATCAAAAGCCGCTGTCATGAACGTGATAGTACAAATAAAGATACATATCCTGTGATTTGATCAAAAGTTAAGATTATTATATATTATTTACTGCAAAAAATCAAGATTTATATAGTGAATTTTTTGTAGATTTGAAGATGTACAGACAAATTCTACTATATGCATATAATATGCAAAAAAACGGCTTGGAATATGTGCAATAAATACAAAAGCCTGTCGTAAAAGACAGGCTTTACATATCAGAAACCTTGTTTTTCAAGAAGTTCGATGAAGTCCTTTTTCGGAAGGGGCTTGGAGAAGAAGAATCCCTGGAGATAATCCACATCGAGATTGCTGAGGATATCTATCTGCTCCGGTGTTTCAACGCCCTCAACGAGTATCTTGCGCTTCATCTGGCGTATCATGCGGATGCTGTTTTCAAGGATGACATATCCCAGTTCCGTCTTTTCCGCTCCCCAGAGGATGCTCTTGTCTATCTTGATGACATCTATATTGAGTGAGAACACAGATGTCATGTTCGAGTAGCCCGTACCGTAGTCATCTATGGAAAAGCGGAATCCTTCCAGCTTAAGGTGGCGTATCACCTTGCTGAGCAGCTTGTAGTCATTGGCTGCGACGGATTCTGTTATCTCGAAGTTTATAAAGCTCTTGTCTATATCATATTCTTCGACTATACTGTTGATATGATCCACAAAGCCTTCCTTCATGCACTGTATCACCGAGAGGTTGACATTTATGGAGTCCAGACCAAGCTTTAAGGGAATGCCCGACTTTACAAAGCTGCAAACCTCTTTGAGCACGAATTCATCCACATCATCTATGAGGTTGAGCTGTTCGGTTATGGGGATGAATTCATCGGGATATATGTCCCCGATCTCGCTGTCGTGCATCCTGAGGAGGGCTTCTGCTCCGTGGATGGACTTGTCTATATTATATGTGGGCTGGTAGTACACCTCAAAGCTGTTTTCAGCAAGCCCTCTTGAGACTGCTTTTTCCACTGCCTCACGGCGGAGTAGATAGTCAAGATCCTTTCCCGAGATGACATTCTTTTCAAGATCTGCAGGTATAGGGCTGTCTATCATGTAGAAGACCTGGGATACATCGGAAATGCCATTTGGGATATCAGCCAGCATAACCGCTGTTTCAAGGGGGAGCGTTCTGTCATCAAGGTGCCATGGCCTTTCAAAGTGGCGTCTGATGCGCTCTGCAAATTCCATTGCCCACTCTTCCGGGGATTTGTTATGCCTCTGTTTGAGTGTTGTGTTGTACAGTGCCACTGCGAATGTGCCCGGGCTTGTGGTGTATATCTGGTAGCTTTTCACCTTAGAGGCAAGGTACTTCACTATGGATCTGTACAGCAGGACCACATTCTGTGAGCCGATCATATTTCCTATAACATCGGAGTTGATGACCCTTATGACCACAAGGAGCATGGGGTTGCGGCTGCGTATACAGCCGTCTATATCCAGTGCCAGGGCTGCACGGTTGTATGCCCCCAGCTCAACATCTGTCTTATCCTCTTCGTTTTCCACTGCCATCATGACACCTGTGAAGCCGATGGCCTCAAAGAGTATCTCTACACGGATATCATGGAAAAGAAGCTGTATTATCACACC
>JAFPYQ010000089.1 GCA_017394475.1 Oscillospiraceae bacterium
GCTTCCACTGGAAATATATATAAATAAGGATGATTTATGTGTTAGGGGTGTAAATTATGGCTACTAAAGGCGATTTTGTTGATCCTGTTATAAAAGCGGAATGGTAAAATTGATGTGCATGGGGATATTATCCAAACAAACTAAGATCAAGTGAAATGTTTTATATAAAGCTGCCTGTGAGATCAAGTTGCACAGGACAAAAGGAGAATACTTATGAATGATGTCAAGAAACATTGGTTCTATAAACTGTGTGTAAAGCAGTGTATCAAGGATTTTGTGTGGATAATCCTGGGAATATTGTTCGGTATTATCGGAGTGTGGCTCATCGCTACAGGCGGAGGTGTTTTCAGCATCCTGTTATTTGTCGGACTTGCTGCCGCTATGATAATAATGGGTGCCGATGCCGTGTTTGTAAAGCTGCCTAACGTGAAGAAGACCATAGAGGCCATGGATCCATACGAGTATGAAAACCTGGGAGATACCGCTCCACAGTGTATGCATAAGACCTTTTATCTGACAAAAGGTTATCTGTGCACTCCTGTTGATTATGCAATGATACCATACAAGGACATTACCGGCATGAATGTCAGGCAGCATCTTTACAAGGGACAGAACAAAGGCGGTTATCTTGATCTTGACCTCAATGGTGGTGCCGAGAAGAAGACACTTCATGTAAGCGACAGAAGATTCGTTGAAAATTCGGGCAGGCTGCTGGAGCTTATAGAGCAGGGCAAAAATGCCTCTATCGGAGGATGAAGGACAGGATGCAGAGAGAATGTGAATACTGCGGCTGCAGGGTAGATGAAAGCAGCACTGCGTGTCCCCATTGCGGAGCGGAGCTGACTGCAGTCACAAACACGGGCAGCGTGACTTCCCGCGGTACACCTAAGACCATAGAGGAACTGAAGCAGTGGTATACGGAACATGGCCTGCCTCCCGAGCATGTCACAAGGTTCTTCATCGGCAAGGATATAAAAGAGCCCAAAGCCATAGGCATCTATGAAGAAAACGGCATCTTTACTGTTTACAAGAACAAGGCGAACGGAGAGCGTGCTGTGCGCTACAGCGGGACGGATGAAGCTCACGCGGTAAATGAGATATTCACCAAGCTCAAAAGCGAGATAGCCAACCAGAAGAACAGGAACTCAGCACCTTCCCGCAGCACATCGGGAAAGAAGCGCAGATCAAAGAAAAAGGGAGGCAAGCCTCGGAGCAAGGAAGATCTCATAACAGATATCATCGCTCATGCGGCAGTTATACTGCTCTTCCTTGGAATGGTAGGCGGCGGGATAGTATTTGCCATATTTGACAAGTCACCCTCAAACGGCTACTACCGCTATAACGACACGGACTATTATTATCAGGACAGGTACTGGTATTACTATGATGATACCACAGATGTATGGTATCCCGACAAAACGGGCATAGGCGAGGTATTCGGTGATCACAGCGATGATTACCGCGTATATGGCCATACAGGCACACGCTTTGAGGATTCCTATTACTATCATGACAGCAGCAGCGATGACAGCAGTGATGATGACAGCTACTGGGATTCAGATGATTCATGGGATTCCGACAGTATGGACTGGGATTCCGACTGGTGATACAGTCGCAAAACACATGAAATACACCGCTCCCCACAGTGAGACTCTGTGGGGAGCGGTTTTGCAGGTGAGGTTCATGTCCTGCGTGTTATACCTGCTGTCCTGTAAAATCTGTCTATGTCCTCGTAGAGCTGTGATCGGGGCGGCTGTGTGATATACTTGCACCGAATGAACTGCAGATACGGACACACCTGTTACAGCCTATACATTTGTCATTGGTATAAATTAGGCATTTATCCACATTATTACCTCTTTTCACGCATTTGAGGAGTTTATGCTGCAAAAAAAGAAGATCCTGTCGTTATCACTGCCCTATGAAATAAAGGCATCTGCGATCCTGATGGTAAGGTCATATCTGTCTGCATCGCTGCTGCAGCCTGCTGCTACGGTTATATATGTCTTTCCGTTGTCCTCAAAGGCGGCTATAAGACAGCTGCCTGCATTATCGGTGGTGCCTGTCTTCACGCCGATCGCATCACTGCGGTGAAAGGCGCTGTCGGGGTCGAGGAGTTTGTTGGAATTGTACCATGTGTTAGATTCTCCCGAATAGTATACCACATCTTTGCGGTATGTGCCGGCTATGTCGCGTATCCCGGGTATGTCCATGGCGTATCTTGTCAGTTTTATAAGGTCGGCGACCGTGGTGTACTGCCCTTCGTCATCCCATCCGTCGGGGGTGGTAAAATGGCTCTCATCCATGCCGATGCCGGCTGCAAATTCGTTCATGAGCCCACAGAAATACTCCACGGAATCCTCGTCGGACATATTTTCTTCACCGCTCACCGACCTGGCAGTATTTACAGCCACTGCGTATGCAGCATCATTTCCCGATGCCATCAGCATCCCCGTGACAAGATCGGACAGTATGAGCTGCTGCCCGGGGAGCACATAGCAGATGCTTGATCCTTCGCCTACCATAGACTGTTCTGTGCCTATGGTGCAGACTGCATCTGCACTCATGTACTTGAATGCCACAGATGCGGTGAGAAGCTTTGTAAGGCTGGCAGGGGAGGTGCGGATATGTATGTTGTCGGCATAGAGCACTATATCATCTTCAATGCAGTACAGTGCGGATGCCCTGCAGTATGGTTCGCTGATAGTATCGAGCTCAGCATGGGGGGAAAGCCGCAGTTCTTGTGAGTTGTTTTCGTATTCGGTCCCGGTTGTGGTATCTTCGGTAAGCGTTTCTGTTTCGGTGGTGATCTTTGTCTCCGATACGGTCTCAGGCACGGTCTCGGCTTCGGTAGTAGTTACCGGGGAAGTTGTGACGATATCGTTTATCTCGGGTATGGTCACTGTGTTTTCATCCACAGTCCTGCAGGAGCCGAAGGTCATGGCACAAGCAAGGAGCACCGCGATTACTATCTTATTGTATCTGGTCCTTATGGTGATTCACCTCTGTTCAAAGGTATTATACCACAAAAAAACGGGTTAGTCAATTATCCGTTTGAATGAAATATTCCTAACTGAAGCAAGCCCTTGCCATGCACAAAAACAGCCGAAAAAAATATGCCCTCTCCGATGATAAGGAGAGAACGCCAACGGCAGATGAGCCTTTACGGATACACTGAATTAGAATGTTATCCCCGCCGCAGGCGGGGATAACATTCGTGAAATGCGTTTTACGGCGATCATCGGGCTTGCAGTACCTGTCATCTTGCAATGTTTTGGTGATATGTATGCGGTCTCTGTCCTTATGTCACAAAAAAGTTACAATTTACCCTCTTGACAAAATATATTGCATACGATATAATTGTATATAATCAATATCACGATATGGAACACTCAACAACAAGGAGGACATAGTTATGATCTACGATCACAAGCTTACAACAGGCAAAGGGGAAATACTTGATCTTGCAGAGTATAAGGGAAAGGTCATCATGGTGGTGAATACTGCCACGGGATGCGGCTTCACACCTCAGTATGCACCGATAGAGCAGCTTTACAAGGATTATCATGACAAGGGGCTCGAGATCATCGACATTCCCTGCAACCAGTTCGGTGGTCAGGCACCCGGTTCCGATGATGAGATCCACGAATTCTGCACCATCCACTACAACACAACATTCCCTCAGATGAAAAAGGCCGATGTGAACGGCGAGAATGAGCTCCCTCTCTATACATATCTCAAATCACAGAAGGGCTTTGAAGGCTTCGGTGAGCATGAATACAAGGCACTGCTCGAAAAGATGTTCTCCGATGCGGATCCCGAATGGGACAAAAAGCCCGATATCAAGTGGAACTTTACCAAGTTCATCATAGACCGCGAGGGAAAAGTTGTCGCACGCTTTGAACC
>JAFPYQ010000090.1 GCA_017394475.1 Oscillospiraceae bacterium
AAGCCGCAAAGATAATGGATGATCTGTCGGGATACAAAGAGGCAGATACCCTTGCCCGCGAATACCACACTGCCATAGAGGATTATTACAAGGCAAAGCGCGAGGAGACCGAGCGCCGCCGCCGTGAAACAGAGGAACGTGCTTTCATAGCCGAAAGCAGCGTCAAGGAGAAAAACGAGCTCATCCCCCATCTTATCACACTGGCACTCAGGGTGGCAGGCATAGTCTGCGGCATAGCCATACTGTTTTTCCTCTGGTTCTACCTTACACAGGTATGATGAGCGCTTTACGATCATGAAACTGATATCTCTTACCTTTGATGACGGGCCTGATACCGATACCACTTGTGACGTTCTTGACAGGCTCGCCCGCTATAATATCCCCGCAAGCTTCTTTCTCATCGGGCAGAATATCAATGCCGAAAGCAGAAAGAGCGCAGAGCGCGCATTGAAACAGGGCTGCGAGATCGAGAACCATTCATTTACTCACAGCGATATGACAAAGCTCTCCCCCGATGAGATCATCGATGAGGTGAGCCGCACCACCGAGCTTATCAAGGACATCTCCGGCAGAGCACCGCAGTTTTTCCGTCCCCCTTATATCTGCTACGATCAGAAGATGTTCGATAATATCCCGCTGACTTTTATCTGCGGTTCGGGCTGTGATGACTGGATGCCTGAAACATCGGTTGAAAAGCGCTATCGAATGACGATGGAACATGCAAAGAACGGTGAGATGATACTGCTGCATGATATGACAGGCAATGTGAACACCGTGAACGCTCTTGATCTTATCATTCCCGACCTGCTGTATCACGGTTTTGAGTTTGTGACTGTTTCCTCCCTCTTTGAGCGTCTTGAAGTCACACCGCAGCGCGGAAGGATATATTCCAATGTATTCAGTCCCTTGGCATAAGGATAAATGACACTGTCTATTAGGTGATAAAATGTCTTCATTCTGGCAAAATAATATCAGCATATCCGTTTTCGGAGAGGCAGACGGACCTGCGATAGGCGTTACGATAGATGATCTCCCCCCCGGTGAGTATATCGACACCGAGGAGCTTCGTGATTTCATGAGCCGCAGACTTATCGGTTCCGAGTACACGATAGAGCGCGGGGGAGATTTTCCCAGCATACTTTCGGGGATATCGAACTGCCGCACCACAGGAGCACCCGTCATGGCGCTTTTGCACAACAATGAGCGCCCCACTGATGAGGCAGGGCACGTTCCCCGCATCGCGAGACCCGGGAATGCAGACTACACAGGGACAGTGCGTTACAGGGGCTTCAATGATGTGCGCCACGGCGGTCATCTCTCCAGAAAGCTGATCGCACCGCTGATCTTTGCAGGTGCCGTCTGCGGGCAGATACTCGAACGCCGGAGCATATACATCGGTGCCCATATCTATTCCATACACAACATCAAGGATGCCCCTATCGATACCATAAATTTCTGCAGGGATGACGTGATAGCCCTGCGGCACAAGAAATTCCCGGTGCTGAGTGATACAAAGGGAGCCCGCATGAGGACCGATATCTCAAAGGCGGCTGCCTGCGGCGATTCCCTGGGCGGTGTCATAGAATGTGCGGCGGTGAATGTCCCTGCAGGCATCGGCTCACCTATGTTCTTAGGCGTTGAGAACGCCATATCTCAGCTCATTTTCGGCATACCCCTTGTGAGCGGCATCGAATTCGGCGCGGGCTTCGGCTCATCAAAAATGCTGGGCAGCCAGTACAATGATGAATTCTATGCTGATGAACACGGCCATCTGGTGACACGCACCAACAATCACGGCGGAGTCCTGGGCGGCATAACCAGCGGTATGCCCATCGTGTTCCGTGCAGCGTTCCGTCCTAATCCCGAGCTTGGAAGGCCTGTCAATGCAGTGGACTGTTCCACTCTCGAAAGCATAGTAACAGGAGAGGCGGACAAGGAAAGCGCATGCCTCGTACCATCCTTCGTTCCCGCGGTGGAGGCTGCTACAAATATCGCGATACTTTCATACATGGTAGATTACCCGAATTTTTAATATGAAAGAACATACCTTGCGGATGGACTTTCTTCCCGATGTAAAGGTGCTTATCTGCTATCTTCTGAGCAAGTGCGGAAGGAAAGTCACGCTCCCACAGCTGACCCTTATCTGTTCGTCCGTGGGAGTGGATTATTTTATGATCAATGATGCCCTTGCCGATCTTATCCAGACAGGCGCTGCCAAAAAGGACGGAGAGGTCATCACCCTGAATGATGCAGGCATACGCTCTGCTGCCTTTGCGGATGATGTTTCCCGCGTGTTCAGGCGCAGGGTCCTTAAAAGTGCGCTGGAATACTTCCGCAGCTGTGATGGACTGTGTTCCGGCAGTCCGGGCTGTTGTGAAGTGCGTACAGAGGGCAAAACACTGTATTTTTCGCTTTCCGATGAAAAGAGCAGCCTGATAGAGCTCACTCTTACTGCATCGGAAGAACAGGCAGGGATCATAAAGGAAAATATCTCCGCAGATCCGGTATGTGCATATAACAGGATAGTGTCGCTGCTTGTATCGGGAAAGCCCTGTGAAGGGATAAATGCGGATATCACGGAGGATGACGGCGATATCACCGTTGAACTTTCCGCAGAAGGATTTCTGCTGAGGCTCACAGCTCCCGATCCCATACAGGCACAGAGCATAGCATCAAAAGCGGGCAGGGACATTCCCGGAAAACTCATTGACATCCTGTGCGCTCCCCCTCCTCCCGTTGATACCGACAGCCTGCTGGGTTAGCGGATGCAGGCTTTTTTAGGAAACGAACCAGTATGATACCACCGGCGGTGATTTTATGTATACCGGCAATATAATTTTTGATATGGATGGTACCCTGTGGGACAGCTCCGAAAATGTGGCTGCCTCATGGACATCGACTATCCGCAGATCGGGGGTCTCCGTTCTGCGCAATATGGTCCTCACAAGGGCTGATATACAGGGGATAATGGGGCTTGCTATGGATGAGATAGCTGCAAAGCTGTTCCCGGATCTCTCGCCTACACGCCGTGCTGCCGTTCTCGATGCCTGCACCGAGGATGAGAACAACTATCTTGCGGTAAACGGCGGCGTTCTCTACGACAATGAAGAGGAGATACTCGAACGCCTGACCGACGGGCGCAGGCTGTTTATCGTCAGCAACTGCCAGTGCGGTTATATCGAGGCTTTTTTTGAATATACAGGATTTGAGCGCTTTTTCAGCGACTATCTTTGCTGGGGCGACACTTTGAAGCCCAAGGGCGAGACCATAAAGCGCCTCATAGAGAAAAACAACTGTGTCAACTCCGTTTATGTGGGGGATACAAGGGGAGATTACCTTGCAGCCCTTTCAGCGGGGATACCATTTATCCATGCGGCTTACGGCTTCGGGAAGCTGCTGCCGGGAGACACGCCCGCAGAGGTGATATCGAGCCTTGCAGAGCTCGATGACAAGGCACTTCCTTTCAGGAACAGGGGCAACTGACACCCTGATGCCCCCGATACGCTTCCGGCTTATGTGTAAAACAGGAGATGGAACGCTATGAGAGTTGATAAGATAAACTACTATCTTGATATCGCCGAGGCTGTGCTTGAAAGAGGCACCTGCCTGCGGCGCAATTTCGGCGCTATCATCGTCAAGAATGACGAGATTATCTCCACAGGCTATGTAGGTGCTCCGAGAGGGCGCGCCAACTGCATAGACCTCAATTACTGCACAGAGAGAAACTCGGCGTGCCCAAGGGGCAGCGCTATGAGCTGTGCAGAAGTGTCCACGCCGAGGCGAATGCCATAATATCCGCATCACGCAATGAGATGATAGGTGCGGAGCTCTTCCTTGCCTGTCACGATGCAAAGACAGGGGAGCTCTACGGCGATGTGGAGCCCTGTTCGATGTGCAAGAGGATGATACTCAATGCAGGGATAAAGCGGGTTTATATAAGGCAGACCTCATCGGGATACAAGATGATAGAAACTGGCGACTGGGTAATCTTCGATGAATCCCTGAAACTCAACGAGGGATACTGATGCCTGCAGATTACAAGATAATACGCTCTTCAAGAAAGAGCATATCCCTTTGTGTGGAAAAGGACGGGAGCATCGTGGTGAGAGCACCCTACCGCGCTCCCGAAAGTGTTATTGATGAATTTGTCCGCTCCAAAAGGGACTGGCTCGAGAAGCATCTTTCCATCGTACAGGAAAGAAACATCAGCCGCGATTCCACGGTAAATGCAAATGTGGATGAACTGCCTCTGTTCGGTGAGATGGCAAAGGTGGTGCATAAGGCACCCTATGGCTACATAGACGGTATATTGTATCTTCCGGATATGCCGCTTTCCGAACTGGTGCCCACTGTTTCCGGGCTTTACAGGCGCATCGCCAAAAAGGAGCTCGTGCGCCGCACGGTGGAGCTTTCACGCAGGTTCGGCTTTTCCATTACGGATGTGAAGATAAACTCTGCCCGTACCCACTGGGGCAGCTGTTCCGGAAAAAAGAGCATCAATCTGTCCTGGAAGCTTATTGCTGCAGGACGGGATACGATAGACTATGTGATAATCCATGAGCTGTGCCATACCGTATATATGGACCATTCGGCAGAGTTCTGGAGGCTTGTGGGAAAATACTGCCCTGACTATGAAGTGCAGCGGCAGAAACTGAAAGATGTTCAGGCGCTGCTCGACAGATACGGGCTCGATGAACAGAAGGGAACAACATAAATGATAAATCCCGGTGATATTGAATTTGAGGATAATGTCAAGGAACCGACATCACCTTCCACGGATAATGAAGAAACGGATATTCCCGGTGACGGATTTGAGGGCAGGCTCATAGAGCCGTCTGCTCTCTCGCCGGATGAGGATGAGATAGATTATTCCCTGCGCCCCAAGGCGCTTCGTGATTATATCGGGCAGGATAAGGTCAAGGAAAATCTCAGCATATACATAAAGGCAGCTCTTAAAAGAAAGGAACCTCTCGATCATGTGCTGCTCTACGGCCCTCCGGGACTGGGCAAGACCACCCTTGCTGCCATAATCGCCCATGAGATGGGAGTGAATATCCGCATCACATCGGGACCTGCCATAACAAAGCCCGGTGACCTTGCGGCAATACTCACCAATTTAAAAGAGAACGATGTCCTTTTCATCGATGAGATACACAGGATGTCCAGAGAGACCGAGGAGATACTGTACTCCGCCATGGAGGACTATGCGGTGGATATCATCATGGGAAAAGGCCCCGCTGCCAACTCCATCAGGATAGACCTTGAAAAATTCACCCTTGTTGGTGCCACCACAAGAGCAGGACAGCTCACATCCCCGCTGCGCGACCGCTTCGGCATAATACAGCGGCTGGAGCTGTATTCGGTAGAACAGCTTATGGACATAGTCATGCGTTCTGCTGTGATACTGGGTGTATACTGCGACAAGGAGGGTGCCGCTGAGATAGCCAAGCGCTCGAGAGGCACTCCCCGTATCGCAAACAGGCTGCTGAAGCGCGTCCGTGACTATGCGGAGATAATCGGCGGTGGACAGATAACCGGATATATCGCGACTATCGCCCTTGACCGCATGGAGATAGATCATCTGGGACTCGACTCTATGGACAAGCGCCTGCTTGAAATGCTGATAACAGGCTACAACGGCGGCCCTGCAGGTCTGGAGACCCTGGCGGCAGCTATCGGCGAAGAGGCTGTCACACTTGAAGATGTGTGCGAGCCCTATCTCATGCAGCTGGGCTTCCTTGCCCGTACTCCCAGAGGGCGCTGTGCGACAACACTTGCGTACAGGCACCTGGGTTACAAGCCTAAAAGCGATAATGACGGCGACGGGCAGCAGACGCTGTTTTGATGATTAACAGGAACCTTATATGCTTTTTCTGTCTTTAGTCGGATTTTTATTGCTGATTCCGCTGATAGTATGTATCATCATATTATATTTTATCTTGGACAAACGAAATGATGATGAAAAACACAAAGCCTCATGGAAGAAAAAGTGTGCAGTCGTTTTTATGATCATGGTTTTCCATATCTTTCTGTCATTACTGATTTTATTCCATGTGATGAGGGGTTTCGGCAGTGATGGACAATATCGCCCGGATGCTGCGGTTACAACTACAGCACCAAATGTTAGGGAAATAACGGAATAAAAACGTCTTTGAAACCATGATAACATGAGTGAGTTTATTCTTTATATTCTGATACCGGCTTTGCCTGTTCTGCCATTGCTGATATTTGTCATTATACTTTGCCGTATATGGCGCGGTATGAGGAACGGCGATGAGAAACGCAGGAAGGCTCAAAAGATATATTTTGTAATAATGAGTATTATTACTGCGGCATATATAATCTTTGCGGTATGGCTTTATTCATTTATGATAAGTGAATATAACAGATACGGCGGAAATCTTATAGGCGGTGATGATCATTATTCTAATCCTGCAACAACAACAGCTCCGCCTGTTATGAGAATTGATGAATAAAGGATATAGTTTTTCCCTCTCAGGATACCATGTTCGGTATCCTGAGAGGGAATCGTTTTATTGCTGTTCTGCCTGTTCCTGCTGCTGTGCAGCATACTCGGCGGGATTTGTATTTGCAAGGCTCTCATCTTCACCGTGAGGGCATACCTCGGGAAGGAATGAGGATTTGAACCAGCCTTCTGCAATGTGCTCGCACTTGTCGCTTGCAAGCAGTCCTGTTTCGGTGCAGTAATAACGCTTTTCTACCTTGCCTGTGAGGGTGAATTCCGTATGCTCGCCCTCATTTGCAATATCTCCGAAAATGTTCTTCCACAGTCTTGCGGTGCCGTAGTAAGTACCGGGAGTTACCTTTCTGTTGGCTTCCTTGTAACCATACCATACGCCGCTGACATAATCAGGAGTGCAGCATACGAACAGGTTGTCGTACCAGTTCTGTGATGTACCGGTCTTGCCTGTAACAGCCACGCGGGACAGCTTTGCAGCAGTACCCGTGCCGTATTCGCTCTCGATGACCTCCCGCATCATCCTGTTCATGATGGCAGCGGTCTCGGGGGAGATGGCCTGTATCTGTGTATAGTTGTGGCGGAGCACCACTTCACCGTCGGAATCCAGCACAACGGTATAGGAGGTGGGCTCAAAGTATGCACCCGAGCCGCCGAATACCTGATATCTCGATACCAGTGTGCGCAGGGACATACCCTTTGTTAGGGCGCCCAGAGCCATAGGTGAGGGGTAGGGGTCCTTTACGGGGTCCAGTTCAAGCTGATACTTGTTCTGGACGAACTCATAGATGTTTCTTTCGCCTGAATTGGATACCAGTGTGGCGGAGACGGTGTTGAGAGAGCGGGCAAGGCCTTCTGTGATGGTCACATAATCATTGCTCCATGTGTCTTCATCATCGGTCTCGCTGTAGTTGTGAGGCCACAGTATCTTTTCATCGGGGTCATCGGGGTCTTCAAGTTCGAGAGGGGAGTCCAGCTCAAGCTTTGACCAGTAGGCGAAATTGTTCTCTATCGCGTAGGAATATGCCGCAAGGGGCTTGAACGTGGATGCGGGCTGGCGCTTGGAATCGGTCGCATTGTTCCATACATTGGAGCCTGATTTTGTACCCACGGCACCTGCAATGGCAAGTATATTGCCGTTGTAGTCCATTGCGATGAATGCAGCCTGGGGCGGGTCGGAAACGACTTCGGGGGAGAATGTGCGGTAATTGCGGAACTTCTCCTCCACCTCTTCCTGCATCTTTATGTTTATGGGGGTGTATATGCGGTATCCGCCGTTATAGAGCCTGTCGTTGGCCTCATCATAGGAAAGGCCGTACATCTTCATGAATTCCTGTGTAACATCATCTATAACGGTATCTATATACCAGTTCTGTATAGCCTGATGGCTCTCAGCCACATCAGGGTCAACGAGCTGCAGCTCTTCTTCCACAGCCGCCTTGAACTGGTTTTCGGAAATGGCTGCATTGTCATACATCTTCTGCAACACCCATTCCTGCCTGTCCTTGTTCGCCTTCTTATCCGCAAAGGGATTGCGGGTGTTGGGGCTCCTGGGGATGGCAGCAAGGCTCGCAGCCTCCGCCAGATCAAGCTCGGATGTGGATTTGCCGAAGTATTTCTGTGCCGCTGCCTCGATGCCTACGGTAGTTCCGCCAAAGCCGATACAGTTGAGGTAGGCCTCCAGTATCTCATCCTTGGTGCGGTATTTTTCAAGGTCGTGGGCACGGAATATCTCACGCAGCTTTCTGTCCCATGTGGGATTGTCATCGTTGGTGATGTTCTTTATGGTCTGCTGTGTGATGGTGGAGGCACCCTGCCTGTTGCCGTAGATTATGCCGCCTGTGAGCTCGTTGAGCACGGCACCGAAGGTCCTCATCCAGTTTACGCCGGAATGTTCGTAGAAGTGCTCATCCTCGATGTATACGAATGCATCGCGGACGTGCTGCGGTATCTCGTCAAGAGTTATGGGAATACGGTTGGCATCTCTGCTTATATGGGTGAGTTCCACTTCATTGCCGTTCTCGTCATAGCCGTAGATGAAGGTGGTATAGGCCAGATCCATCGTGTCAAGGTCGATGTTCACGGGAGTGTTTTCCCTGAACTGCATGACATAGGCAGTGAGCGCCGCCATGATAACGGAGAGTATGATAACCACCACAAGGATGATGGTGAGCACCGTAGTCGCCAGAAATTTGAAAAAGCCTCTCAGAAATGTCAGGAATTTGTTCTTCTTGCGGTGTCTGCGTTTGCGCTGCTTCTTTTCTTGTTCCTGAGGAGGCCGTTTTGTATCACTCAAAGTTCACGACCCCGATCATATATTGATAGCCGAAAGGCTCTTGTTGATTTCCTCATCAGTGGGGATGTAGTCACTCATCTCGCCGTCATTGTATTTCTGATATGCCACCATATCGAAATAGCCTGTACCTGTGAGACCGAAGAGGATGGTCTTTTCCTCGCCTGTCTTCTTGCACTCAAGGGCCTCGTCGATAGCGGCTCTGATAGCATGGCTGCTTTCGGGAGCGGGGAGAGTGCCCTCCACCTTTGCAAACTGTACTGCTGCCTCGAATACAGAGGTCTGTTCAACGCTCCTTGCCTCCATGAGGCCCTCGTCGTAAAGCTCGGAGAGGATGGAGCTCATGCCGTGATAGCGCAGGCCGCCTGCGTGGTTGGGTGAGGGCATGAACTGGCTGCCCAGTGTGTACATCTTCTGGAGGGGGCATACCTTGCCTGTGTCGCAGAAATCGTAGGTGTACTTACCTCTTGTGAGGGATGGGCAGGATGCGGGTTCAACTGCGATAAAGCGATAATCAGCCTCACCTCTGAGCTTTCTGCCCATAAAGGGCGAGATAAGACCGCCCAGGTTAGAGCCGCCGCCTGCACAGCCGATGATGATGTCGGGCTTGATGCCGTACTTGTCGCAGGCAGTCATGGCTTCAAGGCCTATGACAGACTGATGGAGAAGTACCTGTGAAAGAACGGAGCCCAGTACATAGCGATAGCCGTCTGTGGAAACAGCCTTTTCCACTGCCTCGGATATAGCGCAGCCCAGTGAGCCGTTGGTGCCGGGGAATCTCTCCAGTATCTCTCTGCCCACCTTTGTGGTATCGGAGGGGGAAGGAGTGACATCAGCGCCGTAGGTGCGCATTACTTCACGCCTGAAAGGCTTCTGCTCGTAGCTTACCTTTACCATGTATACCTTGCAGTCAAGGTCGAAATATGAGCAAGCCATGGAAAGGGCTGTGCCCCACTGACCTGCGCCTGTTTCGGTGGTAACGCCCCTGAGGCCCTGCTTCTTTGCATAGTAAGCCTGTGCGATGGCGGAATTGAGCTTATGGCTGCCGGATGTATTGTTGCCCTCGAACTTGTAGTAGATCTTTGCGGGGGTATCCAGTGCCTTTTCAAGGAAGTATGCACGCACCAAAGGAGAGGGACGGTACATCTTGTAGAAGGAAAGTATCTCATCCGGGATGGGGAAATACTTGGTATCATTGTCAAGCTCCTGCAGTGCCAGCTCACGGCAGAACACCTGTGAGAGCTCATCTATGGTCATAGGCTCCTTTGTGGCGGGATTGAGCAGGGGAGCGGGCTTTATCTTCATATCCGCTCTCACATTGTACCAGTCGCGGGGGAGCTCATCTTCACTGAGATATATCTTGTATGGTATTTTTTTTTCCATGGTATTATCCTTTCATCTTTGTTTATGAACGCTGTTTCCATTTTGTCACGAGCGTATCGAGTTTTTCCTTGATGTTGTCGATAGTCGTTCCCACGGGGTAATTCAGTGAGAAGTATGTATATTCCCAGCCGTTGTCGGCTATATTGTACGTTGCCCCGGATCCGCTCACGTCTATGTACTCGCTCTCGTCGAAGAATTCCTCGCCGTTTATGTACATATACGGCCCGTTCCATTCACATACGAATTCCACGGGGTTGGGCTGCTGGCGCACCATCCTTCTGATGGTGGTGTGGAGGGTCATGAAGCCCTTGTCTATATCAAGGGAATTGGGCTGCACATAAACGACCTTTTTGCCCTGTGTCTTGTTCTTGACATCCACCACATAATAGCGGAAGGCACCCGACGGCGAAACGCCCTGTGAAAGAAGGGTATCCTCCGTGCTCACCGAGAATACATCCAGGTACATGTAGAACAGCACGCCCGCCACTATGTACATGAGCAGGAATATCGTTCCCAAAATGACCTTTCCCGTGTCATTCATGTGGCAGCAGAAGAACCCGAAGACCGTCACCGCCGCAGCAGGTATAAGGATCGGCCAGTTGCCCCAGGCAAGTATGGCCAGCGGCAGCAGCAGCACGCAGTTTATCATCGCAAGGACTGCTGTTATGGGGGATCTGCGGGTGTAGATGTTCAGCAGCGATATCAGCAGGCATATTATGGGTGTGAATATCGCGAATTTTGTTTTGTCCGTA